>JAYTLP010000082.1:0-33248 GCA_043729375.1 Myxococcales bacterium | reverse complement strand
AAAATCACCGACAAGCTCAGGCTCTCCCCGTCCGTGTTCTACGAGTCCAGCCCCGTCGAGCTCGACCACGTGAGCGCGGCCAACCTCGAAGGCCACAAGATCGACTTCGCGCTGACGGTCGAGTGGAAGCCGCGCGCGCACTTCACCATCGGTGCGCACGTCGGCGGCACCACGTGGTTCAACGGCCAAGGTGGCCAGGTGTACGACCCGCGCGCCGAAGCCCAGTGCGTCGACGCGGGCTACGCGCTACCTGCGTGCAAGAAGCACATCGCTGGCAGCGCCGTGGCTTCGGCCGCGGGGCGCTACACGATGGGTGCGCTGCATGCGGGGTTCGCGCTGGGGATGGACTACTGAATGCTCGTCTCGGAGCACGCCTTTGGATCCCTCGTCGTGAGGAAGCACGCGCTCGACAACGGCCTCGCGATCGTCCTCTTGCGAGATGCCTCCGCGCCGGTGGTTGCGTACCAGACGTGGTTTCGTGTCGGATCTCGCCACGAGGTACGAGGTCGCACCGGCATCGCGCACCTGTTCGAGCACCTCATGTTCAACCAGACGGTGAACCTGCCGCCCGGAGAGTTCGACCGCCGCATCGAGGCGGTCGGGGGCGAGACCAACGCGGGCACGTGGGTCGACTGGACCTGCTACGTGACGAACGCGCCAGCTGCGGCGCTCCCGACGCTCATCGAGCTCGAGTCGGAGCGCATGCAGCACCTCCTTCTCGGCGACGAGCAGGTGGAGTCGGAGCGCGAGGTCGTGATGAACGAGCGCAGGTTCCGCGTGGAGGACTCCGTCGACGGCACGCTGAACGAAGCGCTCTACGCGCGTGCCTTCACGAGTCACCCCTACCACTGGCCCACCATTGGCTGGATGCGGGACATAGAGGCAATCACCATCGAAGATTGCCGGGCGTTCTACCGCAGCTTCTACGCGCCGAGCAACGCGACGCTCGTGGTGGTCGGGGACTTCGACGAGCGCGCCACGCTCGCCGCGCTCGAGTCGACCTACGGGCCGATCGCGAGCGCGCCGGCGCCGGCGGAGCCGCTCGTCACCGAGCCTGCGCAGACGGCAGCACGCCGTCACGAGATCGAAAAAGCAGTCACGGCCGATCGCGTGCAGCTCGGCTGGCCGGCGGTGGGGCAGCGCGAGGCGAGCTGGGTCACGCTCGAGCTCGTCGCCGAGCTCCTGGCCGGTGGGAACGCGTCGCGGCTCTACCGCGCGCTCGTGGTCGACCGGGAGCTCGCGGCGAGCGTGCAGGCCTCCCTCGCGCCGTTCCGCGATCCGGGCCTCTTCGAGATCTCCGTCGCGATGAGGCGCGGCCATCGAGCAGAGGAGGCCGAGCGCGTCATCGAGTTCGAGCTCGCGTCGCTCGCTGCCGAGGGGCCGAGACCGGGGGAGGTGGAGGGCGCGCGCGCACGCCTGCTCACGCGCTTCTGGACAGGGCTCCGTCCGCAGGCCGGCAAGGCGGAGAGCCTCGGCCTCGCCGAGGTGACGCTCGGCGACTACCGTCGGCTGTTCGAGGCGCCGCAGCGCTACGCGGCCGTGGATGCGAGCGCCGTGCAGCGCGTCGTCGCGGCGCATCTGGTGCCTGTCCGGTGCACCACGGTCGTGGCGCGGCCGCAGGGGTGGCTCCCGTGACGGACATCCTCGTCGAGGAGAACCACGACCTCCCGATCGTTCGGCTCACGGTGGCGCTGCGCACCGGCGGCGCCGACGACTCGCCGGCGCTCGACGGCCTGACGAGCTTCACCACCGAGCTCATGGCGCGCGGCGCGGCGGGCCGGAGCCGTATCGCGATCGACGAGGCGCTCGATGCGATCGGCGCGCAGCTGTCGATCCACGCGCATCACGACGGCGCGCAGATCGAGCTCACCACGCTGCGCGACCGGCTCGACGTGTCGATGGCGCTGCTGTGCGATATCCTGCTCCGGCCCGAGCTGTCCGTGGACGAGGCGGACAGGCTGCGTCGCGAGCAGCTCGCACACCTCGACGGGCTGCGCGAAGAAGATGCACTCGTGGCGCAGCGGGTGTTCGCGAGCCGCGTGTTCGGCGACCGCCCCTATGGCCGTACGCTCACGGGGACCGAGGCCACGCTGCCGCACCTCACCTCTGCGACTGCGCGCCGCTGGCACGACGGCGCGGTGCGAGGCCCCGGTGTCCTCTTCGCGTTTGCTGGCGACGTGACCCCCGCCGAAGCGCGCAGCCTCGTCTGTCATCACGCCGCGGACCTGCGCGGGAGCGACGCGCGTTACGGCAGCGCGTTCGCCGAGCCGCGGGCACGCACCGGCACGCGCATCACGCTCGTCGACAAGCCGGAGCGCACGCAGTCGCAGATCCTCCTCGGGCACGTGGCGCCGCACTGGCGCGAGCCAGGCTTCGACGGGCTGCTCGTGGCGACCCACGTGCTCGGTGGCACCTTCACCTCTCGCCTCGTCGAGGAAGTGCGCACCAAGCGTGGTCTGTCGTACGGCGCGGGCGCGGGGCTCGGCCAGGGGCGCGGTGCGAAGGCGTTCGTGATGAACCTCTTCCCGTCCCTCGAGCAGACCGCGGAGGCGCTCGGGCTCGTGCGCGGCCTATATAACGACTTCTGCAAGCGCGGCATCACCGCCGACGAGCTCGAGTTCGCGCGCGTCAACCTGCGCGAGAGCTTTGCGTTCAACCTCGCCACGCCGGAGGACCGGCTCGATCTCCGCCTGAGCGGTGAGCTCGCCGGTTTCCCGCCGGACCACATCGCGCGCTTTCCGGAGCGCGTGGCGGCGGTGGAGCTCGCAGCCACCAACGCGGCGCTCGCACGCCTGCTTCGCCCCGACGATCTCGAGATCGTCGTCGTCACCACCGCCGACGAGCTCCGTCCCGAGCTCGAGCGCGCGGGCCTCCTCGCCGATGTCACCGTCGAAGTCGTCCCCTACGATCGCGGCTGACGCGCCACTGCTCGGGCTGCCGGGCGTGGGGCCGAAGACCGCCGAGCGTCTCGCTGCCGCCGGGCTCGAGCGGTTGTCCGACCTGTTGCTGTTCGCGCCGCGCCGCTACGACGACGCGGGAGCGCTGCGGCCGTTCGCGACGCTGCAGGAAGGCGAGCGCGCGTACGTCGAAGGCACCATCACGCGCGCTTCGGTGAAGCGCTTTTTTCGGCGGGCGACGCTCGAGGTCGTCATCGAGGACGAGGCGCACGGCAACCTGCTGCTGCGCTGGTTCCGTCATCGTGGCGAGGTGCCGGCGCGCTACGTGGTCGGCGCGCGTGTGCGTGCCGCGGGCAAGCTTCGCATCGCCCAGCGAGGACGCGAGATGATCCAGCCGACGTGCGATGTGGCGAATGAGGCCACGCGAGAGCTCTCGCTCCGGCCTCGCTATGCGCCGATCCAGGGTGTGTCCTCCGCCGTGCTCGGCAAGCTCGTCGCGCTCGCCTGCAGCGTCCGAGTGGACGAGTTCGTGGTGCCGGCGCCGCTGCCCGATCTGCTCACCGCGGCGCGCGAGCTGCACGCACTTCCACCACTCCCCGAGGGCGACGCGCGCCAGGCCCTGCTGGAGGGCCGCTCGCGTGGTCATCAGCGCCTCGCGTTCGAGGAGCTGCTCGTGCTCCGGCTCTCCGCGCGGGACGAGGGCGGTCGCGCGCCGGTGCTGGTGGGTACGACCGCGAAGCTCCTGGCCGGGTTGCCTTACGCACCGACGGCAACGCAGCGCCGCGCTATCGACGAGGTCATCGCCGCGCTCGCCACGACGCGTCCGATGCGCCGCCTCCTCACGGGCGACGTCGGGACGGGCAAGACGCTCGTGGCGGCGTGCGCGATCGAGGCGTGTGTCGGCTCCGGTCACCGCGCCGCGTTCCTGGCACCGACAGCTCTCCTGGCCGAGCAGCAGGCCGACGCGCTGCGCTCGATGCTCGGCGGCCGGCGCGTCGCGCTGCTGCACTCGGGCACGTCGGCGAAGGAGCGCGCGCGGACCCTGACCGGGCTCGCGGATGCGCACGGGCCGATCGACGTTGTCGTGGGCACGCACGCGCTCTTCGAGGAGCGCGTCCAGCTCGCAGGCCTCGGGCTCGTCGTCATCGACGAGCAGCAGCGCTTCGGCGTGCGACAGCGTGCAGCGCTCTCCAGCGCCACGGTGCACCAGCTCTCGCTGTCGGCCACCCCCATCCCGCGCACGCTCGCGCTCGCGCTGCGCGGTCTCGTCGAGGTGAGCCACCTGTCGGAGCGGCCACCGGGGCGCGCACGCATCACCACGGCGCTGAGCACGCGGCCGAAGGCGCTCACCGCGGTGCGCGACGAGCTGGAGCGCGGCGGGCTCGTCTACTGGATTTGCCCCACCATCGACTCTCTCGAGGGGCGCGGCGTGCTCGAGGTCGAGCGCTGGCTCGGCACGCACGTCCACGTGCCGGTGCACCTCTGTCACGGTCAGCAGCCGGTGACAGAGCGCGCGGAGCAGCTGCGCTCGTTCCGCGCGCTCGGCGGCGTGCTCGTGGCCACCACGGTGGTGGAGGTCGGCCTCGACATCCCCGAGGCCACGCTCATGGTCGTCGAGTCTCCTGAGCGGCTCGGCCTCGCGACGCTGCACCAGCTCCGCGGGCGCGTCGGTCGCGGCGAGAAGCCGGGGCGGTGCTTGCTGGTAGCGGAAGCAAAGACGCCGAGGCTCGCGTTGCTCGTGGCGTCGGAAGACGGTCAGGCCATCGCAGAGGCCGACCTGCAGCTGCGTGGAATGGGGGAGCTCCAAGGGGTGGAGCAGAGCGGGTTTCCGTCGCTGCCGCCGCTACCGGCCGAGATGCTCGAACGTCTCGCGAGGCTGGCCGAGGAGACCGCGGCGCACATCACGGGCGAGGATCCGGCGCTACGAGCACCGGGCCACCAGAGGCTGGCCCGTGCTCTCGCGCGCCGCCGTACCGGCTACGACTCGGCGTAGGTGCGAATCTGCTCGCGCACCGTCTCGTCGTTGATGCCGGTGCGCAGGTAGTCCTGCAGGCAATCGGCGAGGGTGATCATCATATCCGAGACGCCGCGATCCTCGACGAGCTTCGAGAGGAGCGCGCGGCCCTCACGGCTCTCGTCGTCGCGCAGGAAGTCGCGGACCATGTCGAGCGTCAGGTCACCCTGGAAGTCGAGGATGAGGTTCTCGAGGAGGTATGCGATGAGTTGTTTCACGGGAAAAGCCTCCACGGGCGGGAAGGTGGATAAAAGGAGAGTGGTTTCAGGAGCCGCGTTTTATACCACGCGAATTTTCTCCTTCAACTGATTCGTGACGGGAACGACACACCGATGACCATGGCGGACGTGAGAGGCACGCGCCGCCGCTCTGGTATGGTCTCGATCCACGGCGCGCGTCGCATCGCGCCGCGCTGAGAGGTCTCCTGCCCATTCCGCTCCAGATCGTCGCCAGCTTGCTCGTCGGGCTGGTGCTCTCGCTCGCCGCCCACCGTCAAGCTGCGGAGGGCCGCTCGCCATTCACGCGCGACGGTCTCGTGCCGCTCTTCTATCAGGTCGTGCTCGTCACGCCTGCGGTGCTGTACCTCGGGCTCGTGCACACCGCGTGGAGCTGGCTCTACCTCGTCGAGCCCGAGCGGCTCCCGTTCGGCATCGTGGGGCTCGCCGTCGTTGGAACTGCTGCGGCGGAGGCGGGCGGCTACCTCGTCGGCTGGACGGCGCTTCGGTTGCGTCATCGCCGGGAGCTGACCATCTCCGCCATCGCGCTGGGCATCTTCCTGCTGGTCGCGCTGGTCATGCTCCGGGCGCGCGTCGGCCACGCCGGCACGTTCACCGAGTTCGCGCTCGGCATGGCGCCCCCGCTCGGTGCTCGCAAGCTCGGGTGGGCCGTGGTCATCATCGACGTGGGCCTCGTCGCGGGCTTGATACTCTCCGCGAGCTTCCTCGTCCAAGAGGGCGAGCGCGACCGCTGAACATGCGTGCGCTCTCGCTCGCCGTCGTGCTGGCCTGCGGGTGCGGCCCAGCGTCGTATTTCTCGGTCACGGCGGAGGCCTCGCGCACGCTCGCCGAGGCCACGGCGAAAGGCGGGCAGGAGGCCGCACCGTACGAGCTCACCGCGGGGCTGCTCTACCTTGCCAGGGCGCGCGAGCTCGCCGGCTACGCACGGTGGCAGGACGCGCTCGTGTGCGGCCGCCGGGCCGGCTCGCTCGGCCACGCAGCGCTGAGGCGGGCGACCCGGTGATGTCGCTCGCGTGGATGTCGCTCGCGTGGATGTCGCTGCTGTGCGGCTGCAGCGCCGGTGTGGAGCGGCGCCTCGTGCGCGTCCACAACACCACTGTGCTCGCGAGACAGCGCGGCGCGTACGCTTGCGCGCCTGTCCTGCTCGCGCAGGCCGAGACACGCGCGCAGCTGGCGTCCATCGAGCTCTCGGCCGGCGAGCTCGTGCGCGCCGAGCGAGAGACCGATCTCGCGGAGGATCGCGCCCGCGCCGTGCTCGAGGTCGCCGATCGCTGCCTCGCCGTCGAGCCAACGGTGCCGACCGTGGTCGCGCCTTCGACCCCGGCGCCAGTCGTCGTGCCACCCCCGGACGGAGATGGAGACGGCATCTTGGATTCCGACGATAGCTGCCGCGACGAACCGGGGGACCCCGCGAACGAGGGCTGTCCCGCGCCGAAGTTCATCGTCGTGACCGACGAGCAGATCGAGCTGCGCCAGAAGGTGCGCTTCGAGACCGGCACGGCCGTGGTGCTCCCGGCATCGGCACCGCTCCTCGACGAGGTCCGCGCGGTCCTCGCACGTCGTGCCGCGCTGCGGGTCCGCATCGAAGGTCACACCGACGCGTGTGGCAGCGCAGCCGCCAACACGAAGCTTTCCCGCGGTCGGGCCGAAGCGGTGCGGGCGTACCTCGTCGCAGCGGGTATCGACGCGTCGCGGCTCGAGGCAGTCGGTCTCGGCTCGTCGCAGCCGCTCTCGACCAACCGCACCAGCGTCGGCCGCGAGTCGAACCGTCGGGTGGAGCTGCACCTCGTATCGTCACGATGACCCCCCGAGGCGGCCGCCAATCGTGGTAGGAAGGCGCCGAATGCGCGTTCCTCGGGTCGTCCATCACACCTTGCTGTGCCTCCTCGCGCTGGCATCACTTGCCGCGCCTGCGTCTGCCCAGCAGGACAACGAGAAGCGCGTCCGCGGCATGAACAAGCAGGCGATGAGCGATTACGACTCGCTCGAGTTCGGCATGGCGCGCAAGACGCTCATGGATGCAGTGGCGCTCATCCGGCAGACCGGCCTCGACGACACGCCCGTCGCTGCGAAGACGTACCTCGACCTCGGCATCGTCTACTTCGCGGGCTTCAAGGATCGCAGCCGCGGCCTGCAGCAGTTCGTCCGCGCGCTGCGGATCAACCCTGCCATCAAGCTCGACCCGAACGTCGCGACGCCGGAGATCGAGGAGATGTTCGCCGAGGCCAAGAAGCAGCTCGGCGATGCGCCTGCCAAGCCCGTCGACACGCCGGTCGAGTCCGCCGGATCCGACACGAGCGGCGCCGATGCGAAGGGCCTGTCGCACACCCCCATCGACGAGACGCTCCCCGGCCAGCCCATCACGCTGAAGGCCGTGCTCGGCAGCGACATCGGCGCCACGCGCGTGTACGCCATGTACCGCCTGAGTGGCCAGGCCGACTACGTCACCGTGTCGATGAAGAACACCGCCGGCTCTGCCGAGTGGGTCGGGGTCATCCCGGCCGACGTCGTCGGCGACAGCATCGTGCAGTACTACCTCGAGGCCCGCGACAAGCGCGGCCGCGCGGTCATCGGCTCGGGTTCCGCGTCCAATCCGTACATCGTCACGCTGGCGGAGGTCGCCCCGGGCGCCCGTGTCGTGCGCGACACGCACGGCATCAAGCCAGAGAAGCCGCAGGCCAGGTTCCACCACCTCTTCGTGTTCGTGGCGCCGGGCTTCGGCTTCGGCTTCCACCCCGGCGGCAACAAGACCGAGGTCGCCTACCAGTACAAGCCGGACTCGGCGACCGGTGGCTTCAGCTACCAGCGCACCTCCGTTTCCGGCGCGGGCGGCATCGCGTTCGCGCCGTTCCACCTCGCCGTGGAGCTCGGCGGCAACATCACCAACCACTTCTCGCTCTCCGTCGTCGGCCGCTTCGAGGTCGTGACGGGCGCCAACGCGCAGTCGCAGGTGCCCGCCGACGGCTCGCAGCTGAACGGTGGCAGCACCAAGGCCACGGGCGCAATCGCAGGCCTCCTTCGCGCGCGCTACCGGTTCCTCGAGGGCAAGTGGCACCCCTACCTCCATGTCGACCTCGGCGGCGGCGAGATCCGGCACGCGCTCAACCTCGCGGGCGCGTACGACTCGGGAAACGTGCCAGGCGGCCATCCGCTCGTCGATCAAGCCACAGCCAACGCCTACAACGCCGCCATCGCCGCGGGGCAGCCCGCCCCGCAGCTGCAGCTCGTCTGCGCGTCGTCACACTGCTACGACTCGCTCAAGATGGGCTACCTCTTCGTCGGCGGCGGCGCGGGCCTGTGGGTCGACGTGTGGAAGTACATCGGCGTCATGCTCGACGTGAACGTGCTCGGCGGCATCGGCATCGGCCCGGGGGGCCAGAGCGGAATGAACGTCGATATCTCGCTCGGTGTCGGTGCCCATTTTCTTTGAGTTGGAGGACTTCTCGCCTCCCCTCGTCGGGCAGAGCCCGGCGAGCCTCGCCACCGTCCGCGCGTAGCTCGCGCGCGTTGCGGAGCAGGCTCGCTGCCTTGGTGTCAGAGGGCGGGTAGAGACACGGTGGCGGTGGTGCCGCCTCCGGGGCTGCGCGCGAGCTCGACCGAGCCGTGGTGCTCCTCGACGATGCGGTGAACGGTTGGAAGGCCGAGGCCGGTGCCGGCGGGCTTCGTGGAGAAGAACGGCTCGAAGATGCGCGAGAGCTGATCGTCGGAGATGCCCGGGCCCTCGTCGGTCACGACGAGCAGCGCGCGGGTGCCGTCGCGGCGTATCACCACGCGGATGACGCCACCGGGTGCGGCCTCGGCCGCGTTGTGCAGGAGGTTCCAGACCACCTGGCGGAGCTGCGCGGCGTCGGCTGCCACCCGCACCTCCGACCCGGCCGTGAGCTCGATGCGCGTATCGCCGAGTCGCCGATCGTTCTTCCACACCTGGACGAGCTCGCTCACTGCCTCCGCGAGATCGAGCGTCACGAGGTCGGGGGTGTGCGGCCGCGCGAACTCGAGGAGCTGCGTGATGAGCCCGTTCAGGCGCTCGGTCTCGCGCTGCACGATGCCGCCGAGCTCGCGTGCCTCCGGCGACGCGTCGCCCACGCCCGAAGAGACGAGCAGCTCGATCGACCCGGAGATGGCCGCGAGCGGGTTGCGGATCTCGTGCGCTATGCCTGCGGCGAGGCGACCGATGGCCGCGAGCCGCTTTCCGCGGGTGACGGCTTCTTCCATCTGCCGCAGCTCGGTGAGGTCCTGGAACGTGACGATCTGGCCGAGCTGCCGGTCGCTCGAGTCGACGAGCGGCGACACGGTGATGCCGAGGCGTCGAGGCTTGCCTGCCCGATCCACGAAGGCGATCTCCTCGCGTCGTACCACGCCGGCCGAGGCGAGGATGGGACCGATGCCAGGCAGCGAGTCGTCGAGCTGCCGGCCCAGCACCGCGCTGCTGTCGAGCCCGAGGATAGCGAGGGCGGCGTGGTTGGCGGTGGCGACGACGCCGTCTGCGGCGATGGTGAGGAGCCCCGAGCTGAGTGAGCGGACGACGTTGGCGTACAGCGCAGCGAGGTCGTCGAACTGGGTGTTCTTCGACGCGAGGCTCTCACCCGTACGCGCGATCTCTACGGCGAGCCGCTCCGCCAGCGCACCGGTCGCGAGGATCGCCACGCTGTTGAGCATCAGCGCGCGGACGACCTCGCGCGTCGGCGACGGACCGAGCTGCCCCGTCAGCGGCAGGATGCCGTACCGGCGGCAGATCAGCAGGGCGCCGAGGAGCAACGTGGCGGCGATCGCCGTTCGTAACGCACCGCGCGGGATGCTGAGGCCGGCGCCGGCGACGACGATGAGGTAGGTGAAGGCGAGCTGGCTCTCGATGCCGCCCGTGAGTTGCACGAGCGCGGTTGCAGCAAGCAGGTCGAAGACGATCTGCGAGATGGCCACGCGATCGATCGCGGCCTCCGAGTGCGCGCGCCCGAGCACCAGCGACAGCGCGATGGCGGAGGCGTAGCAGACGATGACGAGCACGAGGCCTGGCGTGATGCCGAACGCGGGCGTGCTGGCAGGTGCCGCCGCTTCCTCGATCGCTCTCGCGGCGAGCAGCAATGAGATGACGACGACGCGAAAGAAGAGAAAGTAGGTGAAGCGAGTGCGACGCGTGGACGCGCCGCGAGCCATCATTCAGCCTTGACGGAGCCGGCCATCTCGAAGATGGGCATGTACATGGCGATGATGAGGCCGCCGACGACGCCGCCGAGGAACACCATCATGAGCGGCTCCATTGCCTTGGTGAGCGCGCCCACGGCCACGTCCACCTCGTCGTCGTAGAAGTCGGCGATCTTGGTGAGCATCGTGTCCATGGCGCCGGTCTGCTCACCGACGCCGATCATTTGCACGACCATCGGCGGGAAGATGCCCGTCTCCGCGAGCGGCTCGGCCATGGTGCGACCTTCCGAGATCTTCTCGCGCACGAACATGATGCCGTCGTGGATGACGGTGTTGCCTGCGGTCTTCGCGACGATCTCGAGCGAGTCGAGGATGGCGACGCCGGACGACATCAGCGTGCCCATCGTGCGCGTGAAGCGAGCGACAGCGACCTTGCGGAGCACGTTGCCGATGAGCGGAGTCTTGAGAATCATCTTGTCGAAGATCTCGGTGCCCTTCTTGGTTCGTATGAGTGGTGGTAACCCGAACACGAGGGCGAAGATGACGGTGAAGATGATGTAGATGTGGTCGACGAACGCGTTCGACATGTCGATGACGATCTGCGTGGGCTTGGGCAGCGCGCCGCCGCCGAAGTCCTTGAACATCGCCTCGAACACCGGGATGACCTTCCAGAGCAAGCCGACGACGACGACGCCGGCGACGGCGAGGATGGCGAGCGGGTACACCATCGCGCCCTTGACCTGGCTCTTCAGCTTCATCGCCTTCTCGATGTAATTCGCGAGACGCGAGAGGATGGTGTCGAGGATGCCGCCGATCTCGCCGGCCTGCACGAGGTTGGTGTACAGCGCGTCGAACGCCTTCGGCTGCTTCTTCAGCGCGTCGGAAAAGGTAGAGCCGGACTCGACGCTGAGCTTCACCTCGGCGAGCATCTTCTGAAAGTTCTTGTTCTCGGTCTGCGTGGCAAGGATGTCGAGGCACTGCACGATGGGCAGGCCGGCGTCGATCATCGTCGCGAACTGCCGCGTGAAGATGACGATGTCGCGCTCGGGCACGCCGCCGCCCCACGGCAGCTTGATGTCGAGGGCCTTGCCCTTCTTCTTCGCCTTCGAGAGCGTTAGCCCCTGCGAGCGGAGACGGTTGGCGAGATCGGGCTCGCCGTCTGCCTCCATGGTGCCCTTGCGGACCTCGCCGCCGCGCGTGCGCGCCTCGAATGCAAAAATCTGGGCCATCGTGACTCCCTGGGTGGACGTACGAGCGGCTAGTGTCGGTGCGACCGGGGACGCTGTCGAGCTTCTGGCGACCGTTGCTAGCGAGAGGGCGGCCGTGTCTGCGGACCGAACCCGCCCTGCGCCATCATCGTCTTCAGCTCCTCGGGGTCCGAGCTGTACTCGAGGGCCTTCTCCGGCGTGATCCACTTCTTCTGCAGGAGGCCGATGAGGGCCTGGTTGGCCGTCTGCATGCCGAACTTCGACTGGCCGAGCTGCATCTGCGAGTAGATCTGGTGGATCTTGTCCTCGCGGATGAGGTTGCGGATCGCGGGCGTCGGGATCATGACCTCGAGTACCATGGCGCGGCCGCCTCCCTCCTTCGGGATGAGCGACTGCGAGAGCACGCCCTCGAGCACGAACGAGAGCTGCGCGCGGATCTGCGGCTGCTGGTAGCTCGGGAACACGTCGATGACGCGGTTGATGGTGGAGACGCAGCCGTTGGTGTGCAGCGTGCCGAACGTGAGGTGACCCGTCTCGGCGATGGTGAGCGCGGCCTCGATGGTCTCGAGGTCACGAAGCTCACCGACGAGCACGACATCCGGGTCCTGGCGCAGGATGGACTTGAGCGCCTTCTTGAAGCTCTGCGTGTCGGCGCCGATCTCCCGCTGGTTGACGACGCAGTTCTTGTGCTCGTGGAGGAACTCGACCGGATCCTCGATGGTAACGATGTGGCCGTGGTCGTCCTGGTTGATCTTGTCGATCATCGCCGCGAGCGTCGTGGACTTGCCCGATCCCGTGGGCCCGGTGACGAGGATGAGGCCGCGCGGCTTCTTCGTGAGCTCCGCGACGACGGACGGCAGGCCGAGCTCGTTGAAGTTCCGGATCTTCCACGGGATGACGCGGAACGCGCCGGCGACGGCGCCCTGCTGCACGAAGATGTTTGCGCGAAAGCGCGCGAGCCCCTGCAGACCGAACGACATGTCGAGCTCTTGGTGCTCTTCGAAGTGCGCCTTCTGGGCGTCGGTGAGGATCGAGTAGCAGATCTTCTTCGTGTCGTCGGCCGTGAGCGGCTCGGTCTTGAGCCGCACGAGGTTGCCGTCGAGCCGGATCTGCGGCGGCGAGTTCTTGGTGATGTGGAGATCGCTCGCGCCGTTGTCGACCATGGTCTTGAGCAGCTGCTGCAGTGAGGGTGCGGGCATCTAGCTGGTCTCGGCGTGGAGATCGCTCACGCTGTCATCGACCATGTTCTCGTGCAGCTGCTGCATTCGTGGAGCTTGCATGCGGTGTGAGGCCTCGTCGTCTCGGGATCTTCGCACCGTAACTATGTCACGAGGATGTGGCCCGCGACAGCCGTGGCAACTTTACCGTTCGCCTTCGAGGGGGCGCGGACCGTCGAGCAAGAGTCCCACGCGAGCCTCGGGACGCTCCGGACAGGTCGCGTCCGGGCGGGCCAGCTCGGCCGCCGCCTTCGCGGTCGGAACGATGGCCGTGAGTACCACCTCCTTGCCGGCTGACACCGTCCATGGCGCGGTGTCGTCGCCGACCCTGAGGACGAGGAACTCGCCTGCGTGGCACCCGGGCTTCTTCGCCAGGCGGCACTTCAGCGCGATCGCGGCACCGGTGTCTGCAAAGCTGCCGAGCGTCACGCCGTATTCTTTCACCGACAAGGACTTCATCCGGCCTGCCGCCGGATCGAACGCGATGCGAACGTGTCGCCAGCGGTCGCTCGCGCCATCGGCCACGAGCTGCGCAACCTCCGCTGGCGTCGAGCGCTCGTCACATTGGCTCGTGTACGGATACGGCGCGGTGTGCTCGAGCTCGTCGCTCCGACCATCGGGAGACCGACGCACGACCAGCCGGCTGTTCTCGATTGAGACGGCCTCGTTCGTGCCGTAGTGGGTTTGCCACAGGAGCGCGGGCTCGTTGCCAACCATGCCGACGAGCCAGTAGTGACGGTGGATGGCTTCGCCACCGTTCTCCGACTGCACGAGCATACCGGGCTGACCGGGCGCGAGCGCAAAGCTCCGCGTGGTCAGGTGGAAGCGATCGTCGAGGCCGTCACTGTGGCGGAGGCGATTTTTGCAGTCGGAGTCGTCGTCCATGACGACGCGCCCGGCCGATTTCCCGTGCAGCTCGGCGGTGAGCACGAGCTGGTGGGTGCCCGTCGATGACCGGTCGCAGGCCAGCACGAACGCATCCACTTTCGGGCCTCGCACCGACGCGCGACGCAGCACCGCGTGCGTCGGTCTCGACTTCGGTGGCGCCGCCGCGGCCACGAGACACGACGCGAGGACCGCTGCAGCGGCGAAGGCCCGGATCAGTCGGACACGGAAACACGGAGCACCTCTTCCGGTGTCGTGATGCCTTCGGCGAGCTTTTGCAAACCCGACATGCGGAGTGACTGCATGCCGGAGCGGATGGCCTCGGCCTTGACCTCGGCGGTGGATGCGCCCTGGAGCACGAGCTCCTTGACGGACTCGTAGAAGGGCATGACCTCGTAGATGGCGATGCGGCCCTTGTAGCCGGTGTTCGCGCACTTCGGGCAGCCGGCGCCCTTGAAGAGCGCCGTCTTCTCGGCGATCTCGGGGCGCATGCCGAGGTCGATGAGCGCCTTGACGTTCTTCTCGACGGGCTGTCGACAGTCGGCGCAGATGCGGCGCGCGAGGCGCTGCGCGAGCACGAGGTTGACCGAGGCGGTCACGAGGAACGGCTCCACGCCCATGTTCAGCAGGCGCGAGATGGTCGAAGGCGCGTCGTTGGTGTGCAGCGTCGACAGGACGAGGTGGCCCGTGAGCGCGGCCTTGACCGCGATCTCGGCCGTCTCGAAGTCGCGGATCTCGCCGACCATGATGATGTTCGGGTCCTGGCGCAGGAACGAGCGCAGCGCGGTGGCGAAGTTGAGCCCCACGTCCTCGTGCATCTGCACCTGGTTGATGCCCATCAAGTTGTACTCGACGGGGTCTTCCGCGGTGGAGATGTTGCGCGTGGACTTGTTGAGCTCCTGCAGAGCCGAGTACAGCGAGGTCGTCTTGCCCGAGCCCGTGGGCCCCGTGACGAGCACCATGCCGTACGGCATGTAGATGCTCTTCATGAACTCCTTGAGCTGCTTCTCCTCGAAGCCGAGCTTGGTCATGTCGAGCTGCAAGTTCCCCTTGTCGAGGAGACGCATGACGATTTTCTCGCCGAACAGCGTCGGCAGCACGGAGACGCGGAAGTCCATCTCCTTGTCCTTGCCGATCTTGAGCTTGATGCGCCCGTCCTGCGGCAGGCGCCGCTCGGAGATGTCGAGCTGCGACATGATCTTGATGCGCGACGTGACCGCGTTCTTCAGCTTGAGCGGAAGCTGCATCTCCTCGTACAGGATGCCGTCGATGCGGTAGCGCACGCGAAAGCTCTTCTCGTACGGCTCGACGTGAATATCGCTCGCGCGCTTCTTGATCGCGTTGAGCAGCATCACGTTCACGAGCTTGATGACGGGCGCTTCACCCGCGCCCTTCTCGAGATCGATGACGGAGACTTCCGCGTCGGACTCCGCGATCTCGACGGCGTCGGCATCGAGCTGGCCGACGAGGTCGTCGAGGTTGACCTGCTTCTCGTAGTACTTGACGTACGCCTCGTCGATCGCGATCTCGCTCGCGACGGCGACGTCGATGTTGAGGCCCGTGCGAAACTTGAGGTCGTCGATCGCGTAGATGTTCGACGGGTCCGCCATCGCGACGATGAGCGTGGCACCCGCGCGGCTGACCGGTACGAGCTGGTGGCGCTTCGCGAGCTCGGCAGGGACGAGCGCGATGACTTCGTTCGAGACCTCCCACTCTCCGAGGTTTATCGACGGTACGGCGTACTGCTTCGAGAGGAAGTTGGTGAGGTCTTGCTCCTGGATGATGCCCAGCTTCGTCAGGCTGTACCCGATGCGGGTACCGGACTTTTTCTGCTCCTCCTGGGCTTTCTGGAGCTGCTGCAAGGAGATCAGATTTTCACGTACGAGCAGCTCACCCAAGCGGGACATGGGGCTCCAGAGGACGATGTGAGAAGGGAAACAACTGCGTAAGGAGCATAGCCCGCCTTACACAACCCCACAAATCCCACGGCAGTTTGTCGGCGGCGGGCGGCAGCTTCGGTAGAGTGGTGCTCATGCGAGGAGACAGGTACGGGCTACACCGCGTGATCGAGCCGAAGGGCGTGCTGCCGCAGGCCGCATTGCGCGTGGACAACGACACGGGCAAGCGCTTCGATGACGAGCTCGTGATCGACGTCGAGCGGCTCAACGTCGACTCTGCGTCGTTCGTGCAGATGGAGGCCGGCGCCACCACGGACGACCAGCGCCGTGATCAGGTACGCGCCGCGATCACGGAGACCGTCCGCGCGCGCGGCAAGCAGCACAACCCGGTGACCGGCTCGGGCGGCATGCTGCTCGGGCGGGTCGCACACGTGGGCGCAGCGCTCGGCGCGCCGCACGTGTCGTTGAAGGTGGGCGAGCGCATCGCGACGCTCGTGTCGCTGAGCCTCACGCCGCTACGGATCGACCGGATCGATGAGATCGACCTGCGTCGCCACCAGGTCGGCGTGCGCGGTCAAGCGATCCTGTTCGAGACGGGCGCATGGGCGCGGCTGCCTGCGTCCATGCCCGAGTCCGTTGCGCTCGCCGCCCTCGACGTGGCCGGAGCCGCCCCGCAGGTCACACGGCTCGTTGCGCGGCTCGTGGCCCAGGGCGTGGAGGCGCCGGTGGTCGCCATCCTCGGCTGCGGAGGCAAGTCGGGGCTCCTGTGCAGTGCGGCGGCGAAGCGTGCGGGCGCACGCGTCGTCGGCATCGAGCGCAGCGATGAGGCCGCTGCGGGCGCCAGGCGGCTGGGCGCGGCGGACGTCGCCATCGCCGACGCGTCGGACGCGCTCGCCGTGTCGAGCGCCGTGGTGTCGCTGGCCGGTCGCACGGTGGATCTCACGGTCTCGTGCGTGAATGTCCCCGACGCGGAGATGGGCGCAATCCTGTCGACGCGCGACGGCGGCGTGATCTATTTCTTCTCGATGGCCACGTCGTTCACCAAGGCCGCGCTCGGCGCAGAAGGCATCTCACGCGACGTCGACATGCTCGTCGGTAATGGCTACGCACCAAGACACGCGCAAACGACGCTCGACCTCCTCGAGGCCGAGCCGACGCTGCGCGCGATCTTCGTCGAGCGGTTCGGCGCAGTGTAGGACAGCGCCTAGTTGCAGGTGAGCGCGGAGCCGAGGCGGACGCTCATCGAGTAGCGGTTGACCGCCGTGCTGCCCGCGCCGCTGACCACGAGGAAGTAGTCGCCGATGGTCACGCTTGCCGCGACGCACGCGTTCGAGACCGCGCTGCCGTCGCTGACCACGACGCTGCCATCCTTGCGGAAGATGCCGAGGTCGAGGTCGCCGTACTTCACGTCGTAGGTGATCTCGACCTGTGCCGTCGTGGTCTCCGTCACGTGGAGCTGATACACGTCGATGTCGTGATTGCTCGCGGCCGGGTTGTTGCCGGTGGGGCAGATGGAGAGGCTCTGCAGCTTGAGGGGCGTGCCCCCGACGACGACGCCCGGCAACAGCGTCGCGTGGCAGCTGTCGTCGTTGGGCTCGAGGTTCATGTTGGTGGAGACCTGCGCGTCGGGGCAGTCCATCTCGGTGTCGAGCTTCGGGTTCGTCATCGCGCCCGAGTACATCGCGCTCTTCGGGATGGTGAAGGTGCCGACGCAGCCGCCGGTGTTGCTGCCGGTCGACTTCACGCACTGCAGGCCGACACAGGTCTGGCCGCTCGGGCACTCGGACGTCTTGGGGTCGGAGTCGTCGCACGCAAAGCCGGGGCTCGCGTACTTCGGGTCGTAGCAGCCACCGAGCAGCACGACGGTGCCGAGCGAGGCGAGGAGGGTGGAACGAAGGAAGGTCATCGCAGAGTCTCCGTTGGCCTTAGAAGGTGAATCCGCCGGACACGCCGGCGACGCTGGGGCCGAGGGTCGGCGCGACGTACCAGTTGCTGCTCTCTTCCTCTTCCTCGACGACTCGGCGCCTCTTCTTGTTGCTCTTCTTCTTGTGGTGACCGGCGTGGTCATCGTGCATCACGGCGTCAGCGATGAGGCAGCCCGCGCCCGCCACGACGCCGAGGACGCCGATGGTGAGGAGCGGGATACCCGCGTGGTTTTCGGTGCGCGCGGTCGCGTCGAGCGCCTTCTCCTGCTTGCCCGTGAAGCTCGGATCGTTGTTCCAGTAGATGGGCGACTTGACGGTGCTGGCGTTCGAGTCCTTTTCGAGGACGCCCTGCTCGTGCTTCGAGATACCGGTGAGCGCGCCGCCCACGGCGGTGAGGAGACCGCCGCCGGCAAGCAGGCCGACGCCCGCGGTCCACAGGACGGAGTGACCGCCGGCCGCCTTGTCCCGACGGTACGTATTGCCAGGACGCTCGTTGAGGTTGGTTCCGCCCGGAACGCTGTCGTCGTCCTTGCTGACGCGCTTCTTGCGGCCCTCGTCCTCCTCGGTGCGCTCCTCGGCGTCGTCATCGCGACGGCTCGACGAGCTGAGCATGACGGGCTTCACGCCCTCTTCGATCATGATGATGTTCGGGTTGCCCGAGTCGCCGGCAGACTTGACCACGGTGCCCGACGCATCCTTCGCCTCGATGTAGTACTGCAGCGAGCGGCCCGTGACGGCCTCGGCCGGGATGCGCCCGACCTTCTCCTGCCCCCGGCGCTTCATCAACACGGAGCTGAACTCGGCCTGGCCGGCGCCACGGAAGTACACGAAGACCTTGACGCCCTTCATCGGCGGCGTCGAGACGCGCACGTCGATAGGCGTCTCCGGCGGCGCGGCGTCGATGACCACGTGCTTCCACTCGCCACCCGAGCGGCGCGTCTCGCGCGGCTGGGGCACCTCGCCCGTGCTGTCGTCGGTGGCCTGGGCGGCCTTGGCGACCTTCAGCTCGGCGATGATCTTCTCGACGTCGGGACGGTCCTTCGCGTCGCTCGGGGCCTCGTCGAGGTACTTCTGATAGAAGTGCAGCGACAGGTCGAGGTCGCCTATCTTGCGGTAGGTGGCGCCGATGTTGAGGAGAAGCGGCGCGAGCCTCTTGGCCGCGTATGCCTTCTTGAGCTCGCGGATGGCGACGTCGTACTTGCCTGCCTGGTAGGCAGCGAGGCCCGCCTTGTAGTGCTCCTTCGCCTGCGCGATGACCTCGGGGTCGTCATCGTTGCCAGCCTGCGCGTGCGCCGACTGCGTCGCGACGACGAGCGAGAGCGGGCCAGAAACAGTGAAGAGACCAGCAACTACGAGAGAGGCGAGAGGGCGGGCGTTGCGACGGGCCGTGGACGGCTTCTGCATCTAGTTCACCGGGTCGAAGGGGATTCGAAAGCGCGTACATACCCGCGTCGTGCTCGCAGATGCAAGCAAGTGTGTGACCGCGCGGGTATGATGTGGGGTCGTCTTGCGGGACGTGAACGACGCGGTGCGGACGGTCAGTTCGCGAAGGGGTCGACCCAGTCGTTGCCGGACTTCTTGGCTGCGTCCTTCTTCGACACGTCGCTCTTCGGTGCGGCGGCCTTCGGCGCCGACTTGGGCGCGGCAGCCGGTGCGGCACCGACGTGCTTCTTCGCTGCAGCATGGTGGACGACGACCGCCTCGGGGGCGGCGACGTGGGCGACAGGAGCTGCCGACGGAAGAGGCGTCACGACCGATGCGGCCGCGGCCGGTGCGGGGAGCGGCGTGACGACCGGCGCAGCGGCGACCGGCGCCGCGGGCGCAGGCGTGACGATGACCTGCGGTGCGGGCTGCTGCTGCGGCGCCATCGATCTGAGGAAGTAGAATGCGAGCACTGCGCCGACGGCGACCGCGACGACGGTGAGGCCCGCGACCATGAGCGGGTTGGTCCCCGGGGCGGCCTGGGCGGGGGCCGCGTACATTGGTGCGTACGGCGCGGGGAGCGGCTGCGAAACGACCTCGGTGCGGTCCGGGTGGCGCATCGCGCTCGGGCGCGCGGCCGCGACGGCCGGGCCCTCGTCGGCCTCGATGAGCTCGACATCGCCGGTGTGGAGGTCCCAGCCGTCGGCGGCGGGGAACGACGCGTTGGCCTGGCTGATGAAGTCCTCGAGGGACGCCTCCACGGAGTCGGCTGCGTTGTCGTGTGCGGCCGGGGAGTCGGGCTTCGGGGTCGAGTTCTGCGTCATGGTCTTT
Source organism: Myxococcales bacterium (assembly GCA_043729375.1). GTDB lineage: Bacteria > Myxococcota_A > Polyangia > Palsa-1104 > Palsa-1104 > JBDTCO01. The sequence goes on along the minus strand of JAYTLP010000082.1, from coordinate 13,573 downwards.
CTGCCTCGGGTAGCGAGCTCGGAAGTTCGCGCATTCGTCGACGTCGGCTCGCCAGCGAGCTCGATGCCTTCGCCTTCAACGTCGGATCCGGCAACATCATCCTGCAACAGGTTCGGACCCGTTGCGAGGTCCTGGTCCTGGGTGCGACCGCCCGCAGACGGCATCGTCTCCTGCGCGAGCGACAGGGCATCGAACTTCGTCATGCGCATGGTCGAGTCGGGACCGATCGAGCCAGCGGCGGCGGATGGGCTCCGTCGCGTGACGGCAGGCTGATGCGGGTCGAGCTGGGCGCCGGCATTTCGCGTCCAGCGCTCGAGCTCGGAGAGGACCGCGGTGGCCGAGGGCAGGCGACGCGCGGGCTCCATGTCGAGCAGCGACACGATGAGGCGCCCGAGCTGCGCATCGACGTTGGGCGGCGGCACCACGGGACCGCGGCGGCCTGCGAGGGCGCTCGCCTGACCCCCTCGGAACGCCGGCACGACGCCGCAGAAGAGCTCGTGCATGAGCACGCCGAGCGAGTAGAGGTCGCTACGCGCCGTCGCTGCGCCATCCATCGGCCCCGTCATCTGCTCGGGTGCCAGGTAGACGGGGTGACCGGCCACGATGCCGCGATCGCTGCCGCCACCGAGGCGAGCGGCGCCGAAGTCGAGGACCTTGACCGCCGTGCCGTGGTCTTGCGGCATGAGAAAAACGTTGCGGGGGCGAAGGCCGCCGTGAACGACCCCTGCAGCGTGTGCGGCCTCGAGCGCATGGCAAACCGAGCGCACGATCTCGTACGACTTGCGCGGCGCCAGGCCACCCGAGTCGTCGAGGCCGGTCTCGAGATCGCAGCCGATGAGCTCGTCAGTGACGTAGAAGAACTGACCCTCTTCGCCGTAGCCGGCGTCGTAGATGCGCTGGAGCTGAGCGTGGTCGAGCGCCGAGAGCCGCTCGAGCTCGCGACGGAGCTGCTCCGTGCGCGGACGATTCGCCAGGCCGGCGTGGAGCACCTTGACGGCCATCGCGTTGCCGAGGAGATCCTCGCCGCGATAGACAGCGCCGGACGGACCCTCTCCGATGTAGCTGACGATCTCGTAGCCGCCGAACGTGCGTCCGACCAGCGGACCGAGGTCTTCGCGGGCGGGCTCGGGCTGCGGGAGCGGCGTGTCGCTCGTGGACCTCGCGTGGACGGGGCGACCCACGAGGTTCGGCCTGCGCCGTGTCATCGGTGTCTCCGCCGAGGGCCGCTCTGGCATCGGGCTGATCGAGGTGTCATCGTTACGCTTTTGCATGGGGGTCCTCGACCTCGTGAATCGAAGGCAGATGGGATTGTGAAACGCTCGAATGGGTCATCGACGGGCGCGCGACCATACCCTCAGTGGCCCTGAGGATAAAGCGCGAAGGCGTCGCCCTGCACGCCGAAGAGCCCGGGCGCCTGTGCCGACGGTAGAGAGTGCTCAGACGTAGATGGTCGACAGGTTCTGGAACTCGAAGGCGAGACGCTCCACCTCGGACTTCGCGACGTAGCCGCGGCGCGCGACGGATTCCCCGATGCGGCAGCCGCTCATCCAGTGCTCTGCGAGGGCGTCGAGAAGCTGGCGCTCGCTGATGAGCTTGCGCTCGACGAGGTAGTCGCCGAAGCGTATCGGCTGCAGTGCCCTGAGTCCCATGTCGTCCCCTTTTTTTCGTTCGTGCCGCTGCTGGTCTTGCTACATGCGCCGGCGGTCACATGTGGTGAGCGTGCCGCAGTTGGCCTACATCGCACGCGTGTTCCAGGCCTGTCAACGAGTTTGTGACCGACATTTTAGTAGGCTGGCTTTCGTTGTGTGTTGAATAATTTGGGGCGCTGGCGGAGCGGGGGTCGCTCGTGTAGCGTGCCGCGCCGTGTCGACCCTGCGCACCCGTGCCCCTGGCCCTCGTCGGCCCTCGCGTCCCCTCCAGACCGAGCCGCGCGTCCGCAAGGGCGCGGTCCGCCTGAGCCCCGAGGTCGCATCCCTCGTCCGTGCGGGTCACCCGCTCGTGTTCCGCGAGGCGCTGGGGCCTCGCGCGCTGCCCGGTGCTGCCGGCGACGCCGTCGAGCTCCTCGACGGAGACGGCACGCTCGTGGCTCGCGGACTCTTCGATCCGACGAGCCCCGTCGCCGTGCGTGTCGTCACGAGAGATCCGAACCAGCAGATCGGTCCAGGTCTGTTTGCGGAGCGCGTGCGCAGCGCCGTCGAGCGCCGCATCGGGCTCGTGCCCGACGGCCTCACCGCGTATCGCGTGATCAACGCGGAGGGCGACGGCGTCCCGGGTGTCACCGTCGACCGCTATGGCGACTACCTCGTCGCGCAGATCTTCTCGGCCGCGATCGAGCCCCACCTGCCGGCCATCTACGATGCGCTCGAGGCCACCATGAAGCCGCGCGCGATCTACGCGCAGAGCCGCCAGCGTCCGCAGTCGGGTGAAGGACACGCGCAGCCCGCGACGCTGCAGCGAGGCCAGCTCGCGCCCGTCGAGGTCGAGGTCGTCGAGGCGGGCCTCACATTCCTCGTCGACGTCACCGCGCCGCTCGGTACCGGTCTTTTCCTCGATCTGCGCAAGGGTCGAACTCTCGTCGGTGAGCACGCGCGCGATCGTCGGGTGCTCAACCTGTTCTCGTACACGGGCGCCTTCTCGGTGTACGCGGCCAAGGGTGGCGCGAAGGAGGTCGTCGCGGTCGACCTCGCGCAGCGCGCGCACGCGCGGGCGCGGCGCAACTTCGAGGTCAACGGCCTCACCACGCCGCACGACCCGATCGCCGGCGATGCGTTCAAGGTACTCGCGCGATTCGCAGAGCGCGGCCGCAAGTTCGATCTCGCCATCGTCGATCCTCCGTCTTTCGCGCAGGGCAAGGGCGGGACGTTCACCGTGCAGGGCGACTACCCAGAGCTCGTCGAGGCCACGTTGCGCGTTTGCGAGCGGGGCGCGCGCGTCGCCTTCGTCTCGAACACGATGAAGGTCCAGCCCGTCGAGCTCGACCGCGCCATCGGCGCCGGCGCGTATCGAGCGGGCCGCGAGGTGCGCATCATCGACCGCGTGGGCCTGCCCCCCGACTTCCCGCTACCGGCCGGCTATCACGACGGCAACTACCTCAAGTTCTTCTTTGCCGTCGTCGACTGAGAGCCTGACTCACGCGTCGTGGTCGCATCGTCGAGTTGCGACGCAAGCCAGCGATGTCGAACTGGCAGCGCTCTGGTGCGCGTGTTGCAACACGATGCGGACATGCGAAAAACCCAGCTCCGCAATTACCTCCGTCAACTCGTTCTGACCGTTCCCCTCACCGCGGGCGCTTGCGGGGGCAGCAGTGACGGACCCGCCGACCAGTCGGTCTACCGCTGCAACCCCGACTTACCGGGCCCGGCGCACCGCTCCTACGCGTGGACGGGTGCCGACGGTGGCACCGACTGTACGGCGTTCTGCATCGATCGCCTCAACGCGGACAACGTGGGCTTCCGGTCGAGCGAGGTCACCTGCAACGTGCAGTCACCGATCGACCTGGATGCCGGCACGAGTGAGGTCCTCTGCGCCTACCTTGCTCCGAGCGGTTGCGGTCGCGCGCCGGCGGGGCTGGCACGCCCGCAGCTCGACGAGTCGACGGCGGCCGGTGCGTACTGGGCGCGCGCCGCGCACCTCGAAGCCGCGTCGGTGGAGGCCTTCGAGCGACTCGCCAGCGAGCTTGCGGCCCACGACGCACCGGCGGAGCTCGTCGTACGAGCCCGGAGCGCTGCGGCCGACGAGCGGCGTCACGTGAACCTGGTGGGCGCTCTCGCCACTCGCGCGGGTGCACGCGTCCCCGACGTGAACGTGACGCCCTTCTTCGTTCGCCCCCTCCTCGATATCGCGATCGAGAACACGCGCGAAGGCGAGGTTGCCGAGACCTACGGCGCCGTGGTCGCGCTGTATCAGTCGCAGCACGCGCCAGACGACGCGGTGCGCGAGACGATGACACTCGTGGCCGATGACGAGCTTTCCCACGCCGAGCTCTCCTGGGACATCGGTCGCTGGCTGGCGACGCGACTCTCGCCGAGCGAGCGCATCCAGCTCGGCGTGATTCGCCAGCAGGCCGCTGCAGTGCTCCGCGCGCAACTTGTCGTCGACGAGCGTCCGCAGCTTGGCCTCCCGGATGCTGTCGAGGCGCTCGTCTTGCTGGACGCGCTGTCGAAGAATCTGTGGAGCTGTGTGGCGACGGGGTAGCGTCGACGCTTCACCTGCGGTTGCGCGCGGCGAGGTCCGCCATCGCTGCGGTGAGGCGCGCCTTCTCCGTGTTGTCTGCCTCGGGGTGCAGGTCTGGGTGCAGCGCGCGCGCCTCGGCGCGGTATTGCGCGTGGCGGGCGGCCTCTTCCGCCTCGCCGTGGATCATGAGGTGCAGCAACGCAGCGCCGTGATCGGCGTCGCCGATGCGGATGGCCCCGAGCGCCGTGGCATCGCGCAAGAGGCGCAGGAGACGCGCCGGCGTCGTGTGCGATCGAGCGAGCAGCTCGTTCCAGCTGCGAGCCGTGGACAGCAGCGACACCGCTTCTTGCTCGTCGGGGTCCAGCGCGCTTGCATGCAACGTGTGCACGAGCGCGATCACCTGCGCAGAGGGCGCGGCGAGCAGCGTCGTCGCCCGCGCGTCGACAGGATCCAGCATTCGCCCCACCGCGGCACGGAGTGCGCCGAGCGGATGGAACGGTGTGGTCGCGTCCCAGGGCGAACGGACGGCGGCTGCCTGTGCGGCGCCGTACCTCGCGCGCGTGGCAGCGGACAGGAGGTGCGCGAGCCGAGCGGACGGGGGCGCGATCGGCGCGCGCGGCGCGATGCGGTCGACGAGCTGGCTCTGGCGCTGCATGTGCTCGCTCGGCCGTCGCGCAGGCTCCTCGGCGAGGGAGGTCTCCACGGCATAGCCGTGGACCCACCCGCGCACGAGGTCGAGCCGCAGTCGCCACGTGCCTGGGGCGCCGGAGAGCACGACTGCACCCGTGTCCTGCCGGGAGGCGGCGGTGTGCAGTGCGACGAGTAGCACGGTAGCTTGCAAAAATAGCACGCACCGTCGCCGCGCGGGCAGACGGGGCGTGGGCAGGCGTGCTGCTAGCGGCGGCTGCGGAGCTCTTCGGCGAGCCCGCGGAGGCGGGTCTCGGCGAGGTGCTCGTCGATGGCGTCGCGAACCTTCTCGTTGAATTTGATCTTGCCGTCCGCGATCTCGCGGAGCGCCGTGACGGCGGGCTTGTTCTCGCACTCGACGAGCGGACGCGCGCCCTTCGAGAGTTGACGTGCGCGCTCGGCGGCCAGGATGACGAGCGCGAAGCGGTTGGGGACCTTCTCGAGACAATCTTCGACGGTAACGCGAGCCACGGAGGGCCTCCTGCTGAGCGTGCGCAACGTGGGTCGTTGCGAGGGGCGTAGTCTTTGGCCACGGACGCCGTTTGTCAAGCCGGGCTGCGGCCGTGCCTCGGGAGCTCGGCCCGCGTCCATCCGTCAGAAATGCATCTAACCGCATCCAGTCCGGGCCGGGATCGTGTCCCCCGGGCGCGCAGCAAAGCGGCGCTTGAATGGCGGCTGTTGTGGCGTTACCTTATGTGTGGGGACAGTTGGCGTCCTCCCGGAAGAGGGTCTAGATGCGCGTCACCCCCGTGAACTGGACGGACCTCGAGACGGCCTTCGAGCGGAATGCCTCGGAGATCGAGAGCTTCCTCGACACCCGCAGCGGTGACGTCGTCAGCGTGGTGGCAGGTGCGCTCGACCAGTCCGAGCAGCGCTCGAAGGTGGCTGCTTCGCCCGAGTCGTTCGTGCGCATCGAGCCCGCGGCCAGCCGCGAGCAGTACCGCTGGATGGAGCGCTTCGTCACGATGGTGACCGATCCTGCGCTGCGCGAGCGCCTCGTCATCGCCATCGACGGCAAGGGCGCGTTCCGGCGCTTCAAGGACGTGCTCGTCGCCTACCCCGCCGAGCGCGAGCGCTGGTTCAGCTTTCGCGGCGACCTGCTTCACTGGCAGATCCAGAAGTGGATGGAGCGCGAGCAGCTGGAGGCGACGAACGCCGCCCCCTGGGGCATCGCTCCGGAGCCGCCGCCAGATGTGGAGGCTCCGCTCGAACGACCGGCCCTGCCAGCCGAGGGGCCCGGCGAGATCCTGCGACGCCAGGCCAAGGAGCTAGTCGATCAGATCCCGGCCGCCGATCTGACCGCTGCCATCGCGTTCCTCGAGTATCTGCGCGAGCGTGGCGTCGCCGATCTGAACCATGTACGGCCGGTGCCGTCCAAGCGCACCGCGGCGTAGACTCAACCGGCGCGGGCCGGCATCCAGATCCATCCGTCCCTGGCAACCACGTCCTCGGCAGGTGCGAGGCAGGCGCCGCGGCTGTAGAGGTAGGCTGTGTAGGCGCAGACGATGGCGTCGAACTTGTGGTCGTTGTCGAGGGCGTCTTGCTTCCACGCGCCCGGGCCGAAGCGCAGCTCCGGCAGCGCGTTCAGGATCTCGAGCCGCGCGGCTGGTGACTCTGCAGAGCGCTTGTAGGCTCTCGCGAGCTTCTCACCGAAGAGCTGGTGAAGCGTGGCCTTCGGGTACACCTCGATGAGGTTGTCTTCGAGGCGGAACGTGGGTGACAGCGCGCGCAGCAGGTACGTCGCGCGCGCGGTGAGCGGGCCCATCCCCTGGCCGAGCGTCTCGCGCGGGAGGATGTGATGATCCTCGTGCAGGACCACCTCGGTGGCGCGCTGCGTGTAGGGCGTGTAGCGCGGCTTGCACGGGCCGAGCGGGATGGCCCCTGGCGACGACAGGCGCTGCGCGCGATCGCGCTTGCCGAACCACCTCACTACGGGAACCACGCAGTCGGACTGGCCGGGACATTCGGACTCGCGGCACCGGACACAAGCCGGCAGCGAGAGCGGGGCGTCGATGGCGAGGAGCGCGTCCGGCCGCGCGCGCAGGTACTCGACGAGATGCTCGTCGTAGAATGGCGCGGCCTTGCCAGTGCCGTAGTCGACGACCTCGACCTTCACCTCGCCTGGCTCGGTGATGGCGCGCAGGTGTGCCACGCCCGTGTTCTTGCCTTTGCCGCCGCCGAGGTCGACCCCGACGAAATGAGAGTACGTGCGCACGTCCGGTCAGAGTGTTCGTCAAGCCGCCCGGGGGTCAAGCGCGTGTGGCAAAATCGATTGGGCGGTAGTCTGCCGCAATGTCACGCCTCGACACGCTCCGTCGCATCGCTGCCCAGCGTCCCGCCGACCCGTTCCCGCAGTACGGCCTCGCGCTGGAGCTGCGCTCGGAGGGCCACCTCGAAGAAGCGCTCCAGATCTTCACGACGCTGCGGACGAGCGCGCCGGACTACGTGCCGCAGTTCCTCATGCACGGGCAGATCCTCGTCGGGCTGGGCCGAAAAGACGAGGCGCGCCTGGTGATGGAAGAGGGTCGCGTCGTCGCAGCGCGCAAGGGCGATGGTCACGCTGCGTCCGAGCTCGCCTCCGCGCTCGCTGAGCTCGAGTAATCGTCCCGGGCCCGGCTCCGTGGCGGAAGGCCCGCCAGGCCGCGCGCGTAGGCTCTGGCATGCAGCCAGACGCGCGCGAGTCGTCCTCTTCCGATAAGATGACCGAGCCCATGGAATCGAGTCACTCCGAGTCGTCCCCCCCGTCGAGCATCGGTCGGTACGTCGACCTCGATGTGCTCGGCCGCGGCGGGATGGGTGTGGTGTACAGCGGGTACGACCCGGCGCTCGATCGCGCCGTTGCCGTCAAGGTGATGCTGCACTCGACGCCCGACTTCGTCGCTCGCTTCCGGCGCGAGGCCCAGGCCATCGCAAGATTGACGCACGGGAACGTCGTGCAGGTTTTCGACTTCGGCGTCGATGAGTTCACGAACCCGTACTTCGTCATGGAGCTGGTCGCCGGCACGCCGCTCGACCGGATGCTCGTCGAGCGCGGCTGCCTGCCGGTGAGTCAGGTGATCGACATCGCACGCCAGGCTGCGCAGGGTCTCGCGGCCGCGCACCGCGCCGGGATCATCCACCGCGACGTCAAGCCGTCGAACCTCATCGTCGATGGCCGCGGCAACGTGAAGCTCGTCGACTTCGGCATCGCGCGTGCCGCGTCGGGCGCGCAGCTCACCCAGGCCGCCGCGCTCATGGGGACCCCAGGGTACATGGCGCCGGAGCAGGCGCAGGGCAAGACGGTCGACTTGCGCGCGGACGTGTACGCGCTCGGGCTCACGATGTTCGAGATGCTCACCGGCGAGGCGCCGTTCCTCGCCGAGGACCCGATCGCGCTCGTCGTGATGAACATCCAGCAGCCCCTGCCCGATCTGCGCCAGCGCGGCGCGATCCCGGCGGAGCTCGTGCGGCTCATCGAGCAGATGGCGGAGAAGGACCCCGACGCGCGACCGCAGAGCTGCGATGCCGTCGCGCGCGCTCTCGAAGCGATGGCCGAGGGCGCACCGCTCGACGTCGCGCGTCCGTCCGCGGGCGTCGTGAACATGACCGGCGACGTCCTTTCACCGTCGGTGCCGCCGACCAATGTGCACCAGATGGCCGGGTCCGCAGTCCCGCCCAAGAACCGCATGGCGATCGCCGTCGCGGTTGCGCTCGCCACAGCCGGCCTCGGGATCGCAGCCGTGCTGGTGCTCGGTCGCACCCCGAAGCCGCTCGAGCCGGTCGTCGTCGTCGACACGCTGAAGCCGGTACGGCCCATCGCCGGACAGCCGAAGACCGACGACTACGCGACGAAGCCGACAGTGGTAGCTCGCACCGGGTTACCACGCATCGCGGTCCTCAGGTTCAGCAACGTCTCGAAGGACCCGAAGCTCGACAGCCTGTCCGAGGGCATCGGCGAGACGGCGATCGACGGCCTGTTCGAGCGCGCGAGGGGCAAGTTCGAGCTCGTCGAGCGCAAGGACCTCGACTCCGACATCGCGGAGATCGATCGCGGCAACGACGCCCACTTCGACAGGTCGACCGTCGCGCTGAAGGGCCGCCTGAAGGGCATCGACGTCGCCGTGCAGGGGGGCTTCCAGCGCTCCGGCAATGTCGTGCGGGTGACCGCGCGGTTCGTACGAGTCGAGACCGGCGAGATCATCGACGTCGCGAAGATCGACGGTCACGCACTCAACATCCTCCACCTGCAGGACGAGCTCGCGAAGCAGCTCGAGGCCCACGTCGTGCAGATCGTCGACCGAGAAAAGTCCTCCGTCAAAGGAACGCCGTGAAGATCGCGCTCTGCCTCGTCGTCGGTCTGCTCGTGCCCCGGGTCGCTCACGCCACGTCGGCCTCCGTCGCGGTCATGCCATTCCACGATCTGTCGGGAGGCAAGGGCAACGTCGGCGAGGCCATCCGCGAGACGGTCACCACGGATCTGCGCGAGGTGGGGGGGCTCAAGGTCATCGAGCGCTCCAACCTCGACAAGGTGCTCTCCGAGCAGAACCTCCAGGGCAAGAAGGGCGAGATCGACCAGCTCACCGCGGTCAAGGTCGGAAAGCTCGTCGGGGCAACGCTGCTCGTCGCGGGCGCCTACCAGCGCGCCGGGAACACCGTGCGCCTCACCGCGCGCTTCGTGAACGTGGAGAACGGCGTCCTCGTCGGCACGGCAAAGGTCGACGGACCGCAGAGCGACTTCCTGTTTCTGCAGGACAAGGTGACGTCGCAGCTCCTCACATCCGCGGGCATGGAGCAGAAGAAGGTGCAGCAGTTCGCGGCGCGCCCGCGTCCCAAGCTCCGGTCGCTGCACACCATCGAGCTCTACGGCGACGCTCTCATGGAGCCGGACGACAAGAAGAAGCGGGCGCTCCTCACCGAGACCGTCAACACCGACCCGGGCTTCGTCTACGCATCGCGCGATCTCGACGCCCTCGAGAAGCGCATGCGCGAGTACGGCGCGGTGGCGCTCGTGGCGCAGGACGATGCGCTCCGCGACGAGCTGAAGCGCATCGATCAGGAGCTCGCGTCGCAGAAGGACCCGCAGAAGGTCTACGTCGCCTACATGCAGCTCTACGGGCGGCTCATGACAGCGGGGCGCTATCGCACCCTCATCGCGGTCGCACGCAAGGTCATCGCCAACCCGCCTCCCATGCCGCCCGAGTACGCGTCGATGGGCCCGATACCGGAGCAGGCGCAGGGCTGGCTGGTGCGCAGCTACGAGCAGCTGAAGGACGACGACGGCATGTTGCGCGAGTGCGAGGTGTTCCTCCGCAGGTATCCGGCGTCGCAGATGTACGCGACCAATCAGATGCTCTGCAACGTGGCCCTCGACCGGAAGCGCGACAAGGAGCAGGGCGACGACAAGGCGACGCAGGAGATCGCAGCGCTCGCGCCCGCTGAACAGAAGAATTCATGTCGCCGCGGAACCATCTACAACAGCAACAAGCAGTTCCCGCAGGCCAAGAAGGAGATGGAGGCGTGCTGGGCTGTCGGGGGTGACAAGAATCTGCCCTGGCTCACGCCGTTCCAGCTCGTCTTCGTCAACTACGAGCTCGGTTACTACGCCGAGGCGCGGAAGTGGATCGAGCTCTTGCGCACGAAGTATCCCGAGCAGTACCGCAACGTGCGGCACCTCGAGACGATGATGCCGCGCGAGGAGAAGTAGGCATGCAGCTGGCCATCGATGCGCCCGAAGGGCGAGGCCGTGCCGCGGGGAGCGGCCTGACGGCGGAGGAGCGCGGCGACGGCCGGCCGATCCTCTTCGTGCACGGCCTCACCTTCGACCACCGTCTCCTCTGCGAGACGACCGAGTCCGTGTTCGCGACGCGACGAGCCCGTCGGCTCTACGTCGACCTGCCGGGTCACGGCCTCACGCCCGCTGCGCCGCGGTACGCGTCTGCCGAAGGGATCGTCGAGGCGCTCGCGTCGTTCGTGGATCACGCGTGCGCTGCGCCGCCGGTCGTCGTGGGGCACTCGTATGGCGGGTACCTCGCGCTCGGGCTCGCATCCGTGCGAAAGCTCGCCGGGCTCGTGCTGGTGACTCCCGTCGTGGAGCCGGATCCGGCCCGGCGTACCGTCGCGCCACGCCGGGTCGTTCGCGGTGCGCCGCTCACCTTCTCGTCGACCGAAGCCGAGCGCAGCACGTTCGAGGAGATCGCGGTGCTCCAGTCGCCGTCGACGCTCGCCGCGTACCAGCGGCTCGTCCACCCCGCGAGCGAGCGCACCGACCGCGAGGCGCTCGACGCAATCCGCGCGCGCTACGTGCTGCCGTGGCCCGTGGTGTCGCGGCTCGATCCGCAGCTGCCGACGCTCGTCGTGTGCGGGCGCGACGACCACTGGGTCGGGTACGAGGACGCGCTCCCCCTCGTTCGCGCGCTGCCACGCGCCGAGCTCGAGGTGTTGCCCGACGCGGGCCAGCTCCTGCCCATCGAGGCTGGCGAGCGCTGGCGCACAGCGCTCGGCCGCTTCCTCGACGGCGTTGACTGATTCGCGCGACTAGATCTTGCCGACGAGGACGATCGGTCCGGCGGGCTGCAGCGCGCCGCCCGTTGCCTCGAGCGTGACCGCGATGGCGTCGGGGGCAGTGCCGAGCAGGTTCGGGTCGATGGCCGCGAGGACCGCGCCGTTCGCATCGGGGTTGCCGTGGAGAATGCCGGCCGGGATCTTCTGATCGCCGCGGATGATCCAGAGCTCGTAGTCCTTGCCCTTCGGTGCGGACAGGCCGTGGCCGACGACGAACGCGCGCTGGCTCTCCTGGTTCAGCATCACGCCGGCGACGCGCGTGGTGTCGCCCTGCGGTGCCAGCGCGATGAGCTTCGTGCCGCTGCGCGAGAGGAGCTCGAGCGCCTGGCGCTGCGTGTCGGCCTCGGCGCGAGCGTGCTCGAGATCGGTGGCGCATGTACGGCGCTCGTCGGCGACGCGCTGGCTGGTCGCGCTGGCGAGCTGGACCTGGTCCGCGAGGCGGGCACGATCGCGCGCCACGAACACGAGGAGGACGACCGCGACGAGCCCGAGCGACCAGCCGACCCACTCGCTGACGCGACGCCGCGGCGCGGGCGCAGCGACGCCGTCGAGCCGGTGCTCGATGCCGGCCCACAGCGCAGGCGAGGGTGTGACGGCGGGAACGGAAAGCGCGACGAGCGTGGCCGCGTCGCTCGCCTCGCGCAGGGCCGCCCAGCACCCCGCGTGCTCCGTCCCCGTCGACAGGTGCGCGTCGCAGGCGGCGCGGTCCGCGGGCGACAGCGTCCCGAGCGCGTACGCGCCGACCTGCTCCTTGAACTCGGCGCAGGTCATGACCGACCTCGATCCTTCGGGATGAGGCGCCCGAGCTTCTCCATCGCTGCGCGGACGCGACTCTTCACGGTGCCGAGGGGTTCTCCCAGCCGCTCTGCGATCTCGGTCTGCGACAGACCCTCGAAGTACGCGAGCTCGAGCGCGTGACGCTGCTCCTCGGAGAGCTCCGCCATCGCGCCCTGCACCTGCGCGCGCGCCTCGTTGCGGACGAGCGCGTCTGCGGGCGTCTCGGTGTGACGCGAGAGCGTGACCGCGTCTGCTTCGGCACGCTCGACCATGCGCGAGACGGCGCCGCGCGTGCGCACACGATCGATGGAGCGATTGCGGATCATAGAGAGCACCCAGGACCGTCCACTGCCGCGCGCGGCATCGAACTGACCCGAGCGCGTCCACACGTCGAGAAAGCTCTCCTGGAGCGTCTCCTCGGCCTCTGCGCGCGAGCCGAGCACGCGCAGCGCCAGGCCCAGGCCCTGCGACGCGAGGCGCTCGTACAGCGTGCGGTAAGCCTCGCGGTCGCCGCGCGCGATGCGCTTCAGCAGGGCGCCCTCGTCGGGCTCCCCTCCGCCATCGGCGTTCGCGTTGATGCGCGCCGCCACGAACGTGAGCACGAAGCTCAGCACGGGGACGGTCTTAACGGAGCTGGCTCCGAGAGGCAACACCCGAGCACGGACTGGCGGAGTGGTTGCGGCGGGGGGCATCGCTCGATCCGTACGCACTGCCGGCGGAATCGGATGGGGCCTACAGCGTTTGCCGTGGGGGGGCGGGATGGCCTATGGTGCCTGCCCGTGCGCCTCTCCATCATAATCCCCTGCTACAACGAGGCGGCCACCGTCGCCGCGCTCATCGAGCGCGTACTCGAGCTCCCGGTCGAAAAAGAGCTCATCATCATCAACGACGGCTCGTCCGATGGCAGCCGGGACGCGCTGCGACGCTTCGAGAACACGCCGGGGATCACCATTCACCACAGCCCGGTGAACCTCGGCAAAGGCGCGTCGGTCCGCATCGGCTTCTCTCTCTCGAAGGGCGATATCGTCACGATCCAGGACGCCGACCTCGAGCTCGATCCGACGGAGTTCTTGAAGCTGATGGTGCCCATCGAGGCCGGGGAGACGGACGTCGTGTTCGGCTCGCGCTTTCTCTCGCCCAGGCCGGGTTCCCGGCGAGGCAGCCCGCTGTTCTACATTGCCAACCGTGGGCTCTCGTTCCTCGCGAGCGCCCTCTTCGGGCAGCGCCTCACCGACATCGAGACCTGCTACAAGCTCATGCGGCGAGAGGTGCTCGCGAAGCTCAACCTCAAGGCGGCGCGCTTCGAGCTCGAGCCCGAGATCACCGCGCAGCTCTGCAAGCGCGGCTTCCGCATCCTCGAGATGCCGATCGGCTACGAGCCGCGCACATCTGCCGA
>JAYTLP010000081.1:0-4680 GCA_043729375.1 Myxococcales bacterium | reverse complement strand
CAATCGGGCTTTCATACTCTTTCACCCGGCGGACGAAGTCTAGCTCCGTGTCCGCGGGGCCAGCGACGACGATCTGATCGGCGTCGTCGAGTGACCGACTGAGCGCGTGGAAGTGGCGCTTCTCGTCGTCGGGATGCTCCTTTGCAATCCCGTGGAGCTTCGGATGCTTCCGGTGCATGTGCTGGTGGCACACGAACGGTCTCATCGTCGATCTTGGACGAGTCGATGTGGAAGACATGGGCTTCGCGATGGTCCATCCAGACCGCTACGTGATTCGGCATCGCAGCCACTGGCGCACCGGAAGGGCCAGAAATCGGAGCGTCCGGTCGCCGAGAACCTCGCCATCGCGCAACCGTCGTGTCCCGCAGGACAAATTGTCCCGCTCACATGTACGCAAATCCCGTCGTGGCGGACGCAGCGTCACGGCGTGACACACGGTCCAGTTGGTGCAGCTGCGGTGAGTCTCGTGCGCACGGCGACCGCAATCTTCTTGCTCACGCTGTCGTCGTGCGTCGCCCACCACCATGTGGACTTCGGCACGGGGGTGCTGCCGTCCTCGTGGAGGCCCGTGCAGAACACTGCATCGCGAAGGGTCTTCCACGATGTGGCCGGAGGCTCCATCTCGACGAGCAGCTCGTGCAACGTGTCCGACTCGGATGGGCCTCTCGACGTCCTGACGAACCACCTGCTCTTCGAGCTCGAGTCCGTCCATGAGCACGCGCGCGTGCCGTTCGTGCTTGCGGGTCGCGCCGCGCTGCGGACCACCCTCGATGCGAAGCTGGACGGGGTCGAAGTGGGCCTGGACCTCGTCGTGCTCAAGATCGACGGCTGCTCGGTCGATCTCCAGCTAGTCGCTGCACGGGGGACGCTGCCTGCCCGTCGGGCCGACTTTGACACGTTCGTCGCCGGCTTCTCGTTCAGGAAGGGCGATTGATGCCGGGCACTCGCGTGCTCGACTGGGGCGGAGCGCTCGTGCTCCTCGCCGGCCGCAGCTTCGCCACCGCGTTTCGCCGTCCGCCCGCGCTCGGCGATGTGACGGCGCAGATCGTGGCGATCGGCTACCAGTCGCTGTCGGTCGTGGTGCTCACGGCCGTGTTCTCCGGCATGGTCATGGTCGTCCAGCTCGGCGCGCAGATGGCGCGCTTCGGGGCCAAGGAGTACGTCGGCACCGTCGTGTCGCTGTCGCTCGTGCGCGAGCTCGGACCGGTGCTGACCGCGCTCATGGTGGGGGGCCGAGTCGGTGCCGGAATCACGGCGGAGCTCGGCTCGATGAACGTGACCGAGCAGATCGATGCGATGCGCTCCATGTGCGGTGACCCCGTGCGCAGGCTCGTCCTGCCGCGCGTGCTGGCCGGCATCGTCTGCCTCCCTTTGCTCACCGTCCTCGCCGACCTGCTCGGAGTCGTTGCCGCCATCCTCGTCGGCTCGATCGACACGAAGCTGAGCATCAGCTTCTTCTTCCACACCGTCAGCCACGCGGTCTTCATCTCCGACGTGATCGGTGGCCTCATCAAGACGATCTTCTTCGGCTTCACCATCACGCTCATCGCTTGCCACATCGGCCTCTCCACGCGCGGCGGCACCGAGGGCGTCGGCCGCGCCACGACGAAGACCGTGGTCGTCACCTCAATCGTCACGCTCATATCGGACTTCGTGATGACGAAGCTGCTCCTGAGCTTCGGCCTCTAGCCGTGTCGGATGCGTACATCGAGTTCAAGGGCGTGACGAAGTCGTTCGGTGACAACGCCGTGTTCGACGACCTCACGCTCTCGATCGAGCGAGGAGAATCGATCAGCATCATCGGCGGCTCGGGGTCGGGGAAGAGCGTCATGCTCCGGCTCCTCACCGGGTTGCTCGCCGCCGATGTGGGGTCGATCCGCTTCGACGGCAAGGAGGTCGTGGGCCTGAGCGAGGACGCGCTCGTCGCGGTGCGCCGGCGGATCTCGATCATGTTCCAGGGCGGCGCCCTCTTCGACTCGCTCACCGTTGGGGAGAACGTGGCCTACCCGCTGCGAGAGCAGCTCGCGCTGTGCGAGGCCGACATCGCGGCACGCGTGGCCGAGAAGCTGGCCCTCGTGGGTTTGCCGGGGATCGAGGCACAGCTCCCCTCGTCTCTTTCGGGCGGCATGAAGAAGCGCGTGGCGCTCGCGCGTGCCATCGCAGCCGAGCCCGAGGTCATCCTCTTCGACGAGCCGACGGCGGGCCTCGACCCCATCAACACGCGTCGCGTGGACGACCTCATCCGCTCCATTCAGCGCAGCCACCACATCACCGCGATCGTCGTCACCCACGATCTGCCGAGCGCGTATCGCGTCTCGGATCGCATCGCGATGCTGAGCGACCGTCGCATCCTCGGCGTGCTGCCCGTGGCGGAGTTCCGGCGCACGTCCATCGCAGCGATCCACGAGTTCGTCACCGCAATGGACGAAGACGCGGTCCCCGAAAGGAAGTCCCAGCCATGACGACCACCTCGCGGAATGTCCGCGCCGGCCTGTTTCTTTTCGTCGCGATCGCCGTGCTCGTCGCGGTGGTGCTCGTGCTCGGCCGACAGCAGAGCTTGTTCTCCCGCAAGCTGCGGCTCAACACCTCGTTCGCGGACATCAGCGGCCTCGTGGTGGGTACGCCCGTGCGGCTCGCCGGGGTCGACGTGGGCATCGTCGAGGACGTGGCGTTCGACCGCGACCCGGACGTGAAGACCGTGCACGTCGCGCTCGGCGTCGAGAGCCGTTTCATGAGCCGCATCCGCGCGGACTCGGTGGCCAGCCTCGGCTCGAAGGGGCTCCTCGGCGATATGGTCGTGAACGTCACGGTCGGCTCGTCAGGCGCCGACGAGCTCCGCAAGGGCGCCGTCCTGCGCTCGAAGGAGGCGGTCGGGTTAGACGAGCTCGTGACGAGCGTGCTGCACGCGCTCGGCAACATCGAGGCGCTGTCGAGCGACGTCCGTGTCGCGGTGAAGAGTGTCATCACCGATCAGGTGAGCACCGACATCGGACGCATCGTGCACTCGGCGGCGAGCCTCACCGCGCAGGCGGAGCGGGGTGATGGGCTCGTCCACGCGCTGCTCTACGAGCGCGCTCTCGCCGACGATGCGAAGGCCTTCGTCGTGTCGGCGCGCAGCGTGGGCCGCACCGCCGACCGCGCCGCGAAGGACCTCGCCGCAGTGACGACGGCGATGAGGAGCGGAGACGGGCTCGTGCACACGCTCGTCTTCGATCAGGACCGCAGCCACCTCGTCGAGAACCTGGCGGTGCTGTCGTCGTCGCTGCGCACGGTCGGAGACGATCTCGAGCACGGCCGGGGCACCGTCGGTGCGCTCCTGAAGGACCCGACCGTCTACACCGACCTCAAGATCATCCTCGGCAATGTGAAGCGCAGCCGCCTGCTGCGCAGCCTCGTGCGCTTCACCATCGGCGCAGACGATCTCCAGGCGCCGGTCCCGCCGCGCTAGTGCTCAGCCGCCTAGCATTCCGACGACGAGGTCGAAGGTGCGGTCCTGGAGTGCATGCAGACGCCGGCGCCAGCTCGTGTTGTCGGCGGGGTGAGCGCCGTAGAACTTGTTCCACCAGATCTGCGAGGCGCCGCTCACGTTGAACTGCTGCCAGGGCTTCTGCAGCGTGTAGTAGATGACCTTGATCCAGTCCGTGAAGCTGCGCGTGAGCCTCCACGAAGCAAGCACGAGCATTCGCCCCCGAGGTGATCGCCTTGCTCGTCCCCGTTGCTGCAGCCATCGCAGCGATGAAGAACGGGCTGATGGAGCTCGTGCATCGGATGGGGCTGTCGGCGCTCGCTGCCGATGTGGGAGCTGGTGAACGCGGCCGACCCGCTGCCGGCGAGGGTCGAGCAGCAGGTCGCGCTCGGGGTGTCGACGAGGTCCGCAGACAGCCTGGAGGGATTTCCGTTGGAGGTGGTGACGCGTGGGACGTCGAAGAGCGCGGCGAGCCGAGCACTCATCGGCAGGACGAAGGAGCGCCTGCGAGAATTTCTTTCGCAGCGACTCGATGAGCTCGAGCTGTGCGCGATATTCATGTGACGGCATCGTGCTCGGCGGAGCGACGGGGGTGGTGGCGCTGGGAGTGACGACGGACGGGACGAAGGTACCGCTCGGCTTGTGGCAAGGCTCGACGGAGAACGCAGCGCTCGGCGTCG
Organism: Myxococcales bacterium; assembly: GCA_043729375.1. Classification (GTDB taxonomy): domain Bacteria; phylum Myxococcota_A; class Polyangia; order Palsa-1104; family Palsa-1104; genus JBDTCO01. The sequence continues at coordinate 534 of JAYTLP010000081.1, read as the reverse complement.
CTTTGCTGAACGACCTCGTCGAACGAGGACTTCGCGTCGATGGGCGAGTGCTCTTCGTGGTCGACGGTGGAAAGGGCGTGCGCAAGGCGCTCACCGATGTCTTCGGAGACCGTGCGGTGGTGCAGCGCTGCCAGGTGCACAAGCGACGCAACGTGCACGAGCAGGTCACGGAGGCGCGGCGCTCGTACGTGCAGCGGCAGATGAACCACGCGTACGGCAGCGCGGGCGCGAAGCTCGCGCGGGGTCGGCTGAAGCAGTTGGCGTCATGGCTCGAGAACAACAGTGAGCCTGGCACCGCTGCGAGCGTGCGCGAGGGTCTCGAGGAATCGCTAACGGTGCTCAAGCTCGAGCTCCCCAAGGCGCTGCAGCGGACGCTCGCGACGACGAATCTCGTCGAGAACCTGAACGGAGCGATCCGGCGCGTGACGCGCAACGTGAAGCGCTGGCGCAATGGCCCATCGCAGATGATCGTGCGCTGGGCAGCGCTCGGCATCGCCGAGGGCTCGCGCCGCTTCCGGCGCGTCAAGGGCCACA
>JAYTLP010000080.1:0-4548 GCA_043729375.1 Myxococcales bacterium | reverse complement strand
CCCGTGGACGGGGAACCCGAGGGCGGGTGGGCCGAAGACGGGCGGATCGACCCGGGTCGGGGGCGCGGGCGTCACGGGACGCGCACGCGGGAACGGTCGGGGCACGCGCCGGGGCGGCACGGCCGGGATGCTGCGCGTCGTCGACGCGATCGGGGCCGCCACGTTCGGTAGCTTGCGGCCACAGTGCGCGCACTCGGACACGTCGTCCGAGTTCTCCTGCGCACAGAACGGGCAGAACCTCATGGCCGGATGCTAATCCAGCACACTCCCTATCGCGAGGTAGTAACGGAAGGTGTTCGGCTCGATGCCATAGGCGACGTCGAAGCCGATGAGCGGCAGCACCACGCCGCGGAGATACATGCGGATGCCGACACCGACGCCGTTGTTCCACGACTGCCGGACCACCCCCGAGGGCGTGTCCGGCAGGTAATCACGGAATCCATTTCCGTACGCGACGAAGCGGGAGCCCGGGCTCGTCGGCGCGGGCAGGCTCCGGAACCAGGTGAGGTTCGTGTCGTAGAAGCCGATCCCGCGCACGAACAGGCCGAGCACGGTGAACAGGGGCACGAGATACTCGATGCTCGCGTGCGCGGACGTGTCGCCACGGAACTGCCGGTAGAGGCTGCCCCGGCAGCGTGTAGTCGATAGAGCCAACCTCGAGCTCGAGCTCGAACGGCGGTCAGAAGTCGAGGTCACCGCCCCAGCGCAGGATGAGGTTGTGCTGCTTCCAGAAGCGGAACGCGTACACGCCCGTGAGGTCGAGCAGGTGATAGTTCCAGTTGTCACCGAGCCACTTTGCGCCAGCCCATGCTCGCCGTGATGGTGTTGTCCCAGCCCGAGCTCGACGGCGCACGACACGAGCCTTGCGTCGCGACCACGTCGGACGTGCCGTGGCCGTTCACGTTCGTCGTGTTGAAGCAGTCGGGCGTGCGAGTCCAGTCGTGGTGGGCCTTGAGTCGCACGTCGATGTGAAAGCGGCGGGCGAGCGTGACGCCGAGCTGCGCGCCGAGCCCGACGGTGTCCACGTCGGTCTGGCGCTCGAGGTGCGGTTCGCAAGGTGCCCGCGCGCGTACTCGACGATCGTGTCGCGGCGCAGGATCGCGTCGATCCGGTAGTAGAACGACGTGTTGCGGATCGACGGATCGATCCACACCGCGAGCAGCATCTTCTCGGCGGTGGTGTAGTCGCCGTAGAGGAGCAGCTTGATGCTGCGGCCGAGCAGGTTATCGAGACGTCCTTGAAGAGGCCCGTGGAGTAGAGGCGCACCGTCGCTTCCTCGATGAGCGGTCCCGAGAGCACCTGGCCGACCCGCAGCCCGGAGACGTACTCGATGGTGTTGCTCTGCGTGCGCGCGTTGTCGGCGACGCGGAGCTCCACGATCGCCTGCCCGATGCCGTCGACCTTCGACGTGACGGCGGTGGCCGGCACCACGACGTCGTCGACGCGCTGGCCGGCGGGCACATCGCTGACCTGCATGCCCTGCACCGGCGGAGGCGCGTGCTTCACCTGATCGGGACCGTCGGGTGGCGCGCTCGGCGCTCGTGCATCGGGTTTTGGGGGCTCGCCGAGGATCTCGATGGTCGAGCCCCCGCCGTCGTCCTCCTGCGCGCGCACGGGCGCCGCAAGCAAGCCGGCCGGGCGTGTGCGGGACACCTCGGCCCGAGTGTCCCTCCGTGCGCCGGGTCATCGCAACGGACTCAGCGGCCTTCGCTCGAGCCCGCTGCGCTGCTTTCCGCGTGTAGGATGCAGTCTGCATGACGCGCGCCTGGACTCGCTTCGCAGCCACGCCTCTCTGTCTGCTCCTCGCCGGCGCGTCCCTCGCGCACGCGGACGCTGCCGCGACTCCGCCCGCCGAAGCAAAGCAGGCCTTCTCCGAGGCAAAAGCAGCCTACGAGCGCGGCGAGTTCGAGCTGGCGCTCGCCCTCTTCCAGCGTGCGCAGCGCATCGCGCCTGCCCCGAGCCTCCTCTACAACATCGGCATGGCGTACGAGCGGCTGCTCCGCTACGAGGAGTCGGCCCGGACCTTCGACCTCTACCTCGCCGAGGCGCCGGCACCGCAGAGCGATGCCGAGCGCACCTTCCAGGACAACCTGCGTGCCCGCGCCACGGCGAACCATTCGCGGGGGCAGCGCCCGACGCTGGCACCACCGCCGCAGCCGATCGAGCCGCCCCCCGTCGTGCAGCTGCCCGGCTATCCTTACACGCCCTACGCTTACTACGGCTACGGCTATCCGCAGCCGCGCGCGGTGCCGGTGTTCACGCGCCAGCAGCGCATCGACAGGGCGGCCCACAGGCGCAACGCGGGCATCGCGCTCACGGCCACCGGCGTCGGCCTCGTCATCATCGGCGCGGTCTGTCTGGACGGCGCGATCAATGCCGATCACTCCTACTCCGCAAGGATCGGGCTCGTGTACGGTGGCGTGTTCGCCGAGCTCTTCGGCCTGCCGCTCGCGATCACGGGCGCGGTGCTGTGGGGCACCGGACAGGCGAGCCTCACCCAGGAGCGGAGGAAGCCCGACGACGGTGCTGCCGCGAGGCGGGCGGCGCTCGATCTCGCCGTGCCGCAGGTCCGCGCGGAGGGGGGCGCAAAGCAGCTCGTCGTGTCGATCCCGGCGCTCCGCTTCTAGCCGGCGGCTCGCGCTCGTTGCCGGCGCTCGTCGCGCCGTGGTAACACGACGACCATGAGCGCCGTCACCGAGAGCAAGAAGATCATCGAGCACGCGCTTGGCAAGAGCCAGGCGTTCCAGCGGATCGACGAGCACCTGTACCTGGTCCGCCAGGGTTCGAGCTACGTCATGATCAGCGTCGTCCCGACGGGCAAGGGTTCGAAGCACGACGACAAGGCCATCGTGCGCACCGTGGCGCAGGTCGCGTCGGGGGTGCGTCCCGAGGCGTCGCTCTTCCGCCAGCTCCTCATCCTCAACGGCAAGCTGCGCTTCGGCGCCTTCGCGTACGTGCCCGAGGGCGACGTCATCCTGTTCCACCACTCGATGCTCGGCGGCGCGACGATGGACGAGCGCGAGCTCATCGCCACCGTCCACGACGTCGCGGTCGTGGCCGACGAGTACGACGATCGCATCGTCGCGCGGTACGGCGGCTCGCGCATGCAGGACGTCGTGGAGCGCACCGCGATGCAGCAGCTCTTCGGCGTCGAGGATGGCGCCGACCTCGTCGACGAGATCTGAGCCCAGGCCGACACCATGATCACCGAATCCAAGCACCTCGAGACCCTCGCCATTCACGCCGGTCAGTCGCCGGAGCCGACGACGGGGGCCATCTCGGTCCCGATCTTCCTCACGTCGACGTACGTGCAGAGCGGGCCCGGCGAGCACAAGGGCTTCGAGTACTCGCGGTCACACAACCCCACGCGCTATGCGCTCGAGGCCAACATTGCGGCGCTCGAAGGCGGCAAGCACGGGTTCGCGTTCGCGTCCGGCTGTGCGGCCACGACTACGATCCTGCACCTCCTGTCGGCGGGCGATCACGTCGTCGCCGGTGACGACCTCTACGGCGGCACGTACCGCATCTTCGAGCGCGTGATGAAGCAGCTCGGCATCTCGACGACGTACGTCGATCCGCGCAACACCGACGGCTTCCGCGAGGCGATGCGCTCGAACACGAAGCTCGTGTGGGTCGAGACGCCGACCAACCCGCTGCTCAAGCTCTGCGACATCGCGGCCGTCGCTCAGATCTGTCGCGACAAGAAGGTGCCGTTCGCCGTCGACAGCACGTTCATGACGCCGATGCTGCAACGCCCCCTCGACCTCGGTGCCTCGATGGTCGTGCACTCGACGACGAAGTACCTCAACGGTCACGCGGACGTCGTCGGTGGCGTGGTCGTCACCTCCGACGAGGTGCTCTGCGAGCGGCTCACGTTCATGCAGAACGCGATCGGCGCCGTGCCGTCCCCGCTCGACTGCTTCCTCGTGCTGCGGGGGACCAAGACGCTCGCGGTGCGCATGCAGCGCCACGTCGAGAACGCGATGAAGCTCGCGCTGTGGCTCGAGTCGCACCCGGCCATCGAGACGGTCACCTACCCGGGGCTGCCGTCGCACCCGCAGTACGCGCTCGCGCAGAAGCAGATGAAGGGCGCAGGCGGCATGCTCACCTTCGTGCTGAGGCCGTCACACAGCAAGAACGCGCTCGAGCGGGCGCGTGCGATGCTGCGCTCGACCAGGCTGTTCGCGTGCGCCGAGAGCCTGGGTGGCGTCGAGTCCCTCATCGAGGCGCCCGCGCTCATGACGCACCTGTCGATCCCCCAGGCCACGCGCGAGCAGCTCGGCATCGCAGACGGGCTCGTGCGCGTGTCCGCCGGCATCGAGCACATCGACGACCAGATCGCCGATCTCGAGCAGGCGCTCGTCCGCGCCGACCACTGACCCGACACACGGAGTTCGACGGGATTTCACGGGGTCGGTCGCCACCGGCTGACAGCGATGTCCGGGTGTCGTCGCGCCAAGTCGTACCGCACTCGTGTGAAGGCAAAGGCTTGCGCTGGAAGGGCCGCTGGGCGCGGGCAGTGCACGGGGTGTGCGGCATGAAGATGCT
>JAYTLP010000079.1:0-4768 GCA_043729375.1 Myxococcales bacterium | reverse complement strand
ATCTCCGCGGACGCGGCCTTCGCGAACAGCGCCATTCCCGCGAACAGCAGGGTCGCGATGACAGCGTATCCTGCAGCGCGCCGATTCACGGGCAGCCAGTTAGCAGAGCTGCGGGTATAACGAAAGCCGACATGCCTTCGACCCCGCACGCGGAGAAGCACTTCCTCGCATCCGACACGGTGCGGGACATCGTCATCGGCATGGCGGACGGGCTCACGGTGCCGTTCGCGCTCGCGGCGGGGCTCTCGAGCACGCTGTCGGCCACGCACCTCGTCGTCAAGGCCGGCGCGGCCGAGATCGCCGCCGGCGCGATCGCGATGGGGCTCGGCGGCTACCTCGCCGCTCGCACCGATCGCGAGCACTACGAGAGCGAGTCCGCGCGCGAGCATCGCGAGACCATCGAGATCCCCGACGACGAGCGCGCCGAGGTGGCCGAGATCTTGCGCGAGTACGGCGTGGCAGAGGCCGCCATCGGGCCGGTGGTCGACAGCGTGTCCGCGGATCGGGCCCGATGGGTGCGCTTCATGATGCGCTTCGAGCTGGGCCTCGAGCAGCCCGACCGCAGCCGCGAGCGGAAGAGCGCGTTCACCATCGCGCTCGCGTACGTCGCGGGGGGCATCGTGCCGCTGTGGCCGTACTTCGTGCTCGGATCATCGGCGCTGCAGGTCTCTTGCGCCGTCACGCTCGTCGCGCTGTTCGTGTTCGGCGCAGTGAAGGGGAAGATCACCGGGTCGCCTCCGCTGCGCGCCGGCCTGCAGACTTTGCTCGTCGGTGGGCTGGCCGCGGGCGCCGCGTTCTGCCTCGCGCGCCTGATGAAGTGAGCCCTCGATGAAGAAGGGCAAGGGTACCGAGATCGCCCCGCCGCGCGATCGGCGTGCCGACCTCCTCGAGACCAACCACCACGACGATCCGGTGCCGGGTGCCTCCGGGCCGAGCGAGCGCGTCCAGAAGATCCTCGAGACGCTGCCCACCGAGCCCGGCGTGTACCTGATGAAGGACCGCAAGGGCCGCGTCATCTACATCGGCAAGGCATCGTCTCTGCGCGCGCGCGTACGCTCCTACTTCAACCGCGGCGGGGACGGTCGCGCGTTCATCGCCCACCTCGACAAGCTGCTCGGCGACATCGAGACCATCGTCACGAACAACGAGAAGGAAGCGCTCCTCCTCGAGAACACCCTCATCAAGCAGCACCAGCCACGCTTCAACGTCAAGCTCACCGACGACAAGAACTACCTCGTGCTGCGGCTCGATGCGCGCCTCAAGTTCCCGCGCCTCGAGGTGCGACGCAAGATCGGCGAGGACGGCGCCAAGTACTTCGGCCCGTACCACTCCGCGACCTCGTGCCGGCACACGCTGCAGGTCGTGAACCGGCACTTCAAGCTGCGCACGTGTACCGACCACGTGATGCGAACGCGCAAGCGACCGTGTCTCCAGCACCAGATCAAGCGCTGCGATGCGCCCTGCGTGTTCCCCGTCGCGCCGGAGGAGTATGCAAAGCAGGTCCTCGACGTCGGCCTGTTCCTCGATGGCAAGGACCAGGAGCTCATCTCGCGTCTCAAGGAGCGGATGAAGACGGCCGCCGCGAGCATGGATTACGAGGTCGCGGGCGCGATCCGCGACCAGCTCGAGTCCATCAAGTCCACGCTCGAGAGCCAGCGCGTCGTATCTCACGACCTCCGTGACCAGGACATCATGGGGCTCTTTCGAGACGGGCTCGCCGTCGAGCTCGCCGTGCTCTCTGTCCGCAACGGCAAGCTGCTCGGCCGGCGCAACTTCTCTTTCGGCGGACAGGAGCTGCCGACGAGCGAGATCGTGTCGTCCTTCGTGCAGCTCTACTACGACCTCGGCAACTACGTTCCCGACGAGGTGCTCCTGCCGTGCGCCATCGAAGACGAGTCGCTGAAGAGCGAGTGGCTGACCGACCGAAAAGGGAAAAAGTGCGAGGTGATGACGCCGCAGCGCGGGACGCGTCGTCGGCTCGTAGAGCTCGCGGACAAGAACGCGGGCTCGTCGTTCGTGTCGCGTCGCAACAAGGCGGAGGACGCGGAGCTCGCGCTCACACGACTGCAGCAGCGCCTGTCGCTCAAGCGCGTGCCGCACCGCGTGGAGTGCTTCGACATCTCGCACCTGCAGGGCGCGCTCACGGTCGCGTCGATGGTCGTGTTCGTCGACGGTGAGCCCCAGAAGAGCGAGTACCGCACGTTCAAGGTGAAGAGCGCGAAGAACGACGACTTCGCGTCCATGTACGAGGTGCTGTCGCGGCGGTTCCGGCGCAGCAAGACGGCCGAGGCCAACGAGGCGCGCGCGGGCTGGGCCGTGCCCGATCTGCTCGTCATCGACGGCGGCAAGGGGCAGCTCAACTCCGCGCTCGCAGCGCTGCGCGACGCCGAGATCGACACGGGCGCCATGGGCATGGACGTGGTCGGCCTCGCGAAGGAGCGCGAGGACGGGCAGGGCACCAACCAGCCCGACCGTGTGTTCCTCGCGCGCGCGAAGGAGCCGATTCACCTGCGGCCGAACACCGCGGAGCTGTTCCTGCTCTCGCGCATTCGCGATGAAGCCCATCGCTTCGCGATCACGTTTCACCGCAAGCTGCGTCGGGGTCGGACGCTGCACTCCACGCTCGACGACGTGCCTGGCATCGGTGAGCGTCGCAAGCGCGAGCTGCTCAAGCACTTCGGGTCGCTGAAGGCGGTGCGCGCTGCCACGGTCGAGGAGCTCTCGCGCGCGCCGAACATGACCCTGAAGGCGGCGGAGTCCGTGGCGACGTACCTCGGCGGCCAGAGCGTGCCGCGTACCGAGGCGGAGACGGCGCAGGCGCTCGGCGCCGACGAGGTGGTCGGCGAGGACGCGCTGGCCGACAGCGGCACCACGCCCGAGGACGTGAGCGAGCGCGAGGACCTGCTCTTCGACGACTCGGCCGCGCAGCTCGAGACCCTCACGGCCGCCGAGGACGACACCGACGAGGTTCCGGAGCCGTCCCTCGCAGACGAGGTTGCGGCCACGCTGTCCCCCCTTGCTGCCGGCTGGCCGTGACCCGTGGGCTGTCAGGCCACCCGCGAAGAGTCAGCCGAGGCGGCCGGCGAGGCTCTCGGTGCTTGCGCCCCGGATGACGGGGTCGCAGGCGAGCTCGGCCACGGCGGCGATGGTGAGCGACGGGTTGACGCCGAGGGCGGCCGACACGATCGCTCCGTCGGGAACGAAGAGGTTGCGGTTCCCGAAGACCTCGCCGTGCGGACCGACGACGCCGTGCGCGGCAGCCTCCGCCATCGTGGCGTGTCTTCGCCGATCTCCAGTGGAGCCACGAGTTCTTCACGCTGAAGGCCGAGGCCTTCTTCTGCAGCTACTTCGAGCGGCTCGTCTTTTTCGGCGGTGGCGGCGCCGGCTTCGAACCTTCGCGAACACGACAGCGAGCTGCGCATCGCATATCTGTTCCGGGGCGCATCTCTTACACCGGGAGCCTGCCATGGACGATCCACTCCTCGAGCTTCGCGTCGCCGACATGCTCACCTTCCTCACGGTGCATCGCGCGTCGTCGGTGACCGGCGCAGCACGGCTGCTCGGGGTGACCCCCTCGCAGGTGTCGAAGGCCATCGCACGGCTCGAGAGCGCGCTCGCCGTCTCGTTGCTCGTGCGCGGGCCGCGCGGCGTGACGGTGTCGCAGGCGGGCCTCGGCTACGTCCCTCGGCTCGAGGAGATCGTCGCGCGGCTGCGCTCACTGCGAGGCGGGGAGCAAGTGAAAGCGCTGCCCCGAGCTCACGATCGCCGCGCCCTCGTTCCTGCACGCGTTCTTCCTGCCGACCGTCGCAAAGGCGCTTCCCGAGCAGCGCCTTCGCTGCATCTCGTTGCCTCAGTCCGTGACGCGCGCGTTCGCGGCAGAGCGGCTGTTCGACGCGGCGATCACCATCGGCAAGTAGCGCTTCCCCGACGCGTGGGCGCAGACCGAGCTCGGTGCGCTGCGCCGCGGGCTGTTTGCATCCCCGGCGCTGGCGAAGCGGCTCGGGCCACTTCCGGTCGCCGAGGCGAAGCTCGCGCAGATCCCCTTCATCAGCCCCGTCTTCGTCATCAACGGGCAGGCCTCACCCGTGGACGATGGGTGTCGGCTCCCGCGCGGACGCAGGCGCCTGGGTCAGGAGGTCGAGATGCTCGGCATCGGTCTCGAGCTCGCGTGTAGCCTCGACGAGGTCGTCTTCGGCCCCGTGCTCGCTGCTGCCGCGCACGTGCAGGCGGGACGGCTCGTCGAGCTCCGGGTGAAGAACTGGTCGCCGGCGCCGGAGACCCTGTGGCTCTGCGGCAATGCCGACCGCGTGCTCGCGCGCGTGCAGCGCGTCCTCGTCGAGAAGAGCACCGCGCATCTCGCGGCGCTCTGAGGCCACTGACGATCAGTCAACGGCACGGGATCGAAGCAACCAGCGCTTCGGAGCCTCGGCAGATCGACATTCACGGGCTTGATCGACGAGATCATGATGCGGCACCTCGACCCGGAGTGGATCGAGGAGGCGCTTGCGCAAGCTGGCTCGGTGACGTTGCAAACTCGCAGGCTTCCTGCCGACCGAGTCTCGTGGCTCGTCGCTGGTATGGGCGTCATGCGAGACATGCCCATCGATCGGGTCGTGGATCGTCTCGGGCTTGCATTGCCAGATCGCAAAGACACGGCGGTCGCTCGGAGTGAGATGGGCCAGGCGCGACGGGAAAAAGTGGCGGCCGAGGCAGGTGTACCAACGCCGAGAATCAGCTTCGTGACCGCGCTCGCAATGATCCGCGAAGA
>JAYTLP010000078.1:0-2937 GCA_043729375.1 Myxococcales bacterium | reverse complement strand
GGCCTGCCCACGTTCTTCGCGCACCCGAAGCTGCTCGTCGGCATCTCCACCACCGGCGTCATCCTCGCGGCCGTGTACATGCTCTTCCTCTTCCAGAAGGTCATGTTCGGGCCGAACGACAACCCGAAGAACAAGAACCTCCTCGACCTCACGCCGCGCGAGGTCGCGTACCTCGTGCCGATGGTGCTCATGGCGTTCTGGCTCGGCTGCTACCCCAACACGTTCCTCTCCGACATCGACCCCGCCGTCGCGCAGACCATGGCGCAGTTCAAGACGAAGTGGGGCCAGAGCGTCGGGGAGACGGCGACGCCGAAGCGCATGAGCGCGGAGGCACCCAGCGATCCGGATGCAGCGGACCGCACCGTGAAGACCATCGAGGTCGCGCCCGGAGTCATGGCGCCGGCCCCCACGCAGGTCGAGTAAAGGTCCATCGTGAAAACTTTCGATACGTCCCAAGTCGCTGCGATCGCACCCCTCGCGATCGTCGTCATCGCCGGCCTCGCCGTGCTCCTCCTCGAGGCCTTTGCCGGCGGCAAGAACCGCCGCTACCTCATGGGCTTCTCCGTCGTCGCATGTATCCTCGCGTTCGGCGTGCAGTACACGCAGTTCGTCGACCTCGCGCCCGGCGCGACGATGTCCGTCTTCTCCGGCTCGCTCGACGCAGATCGCTTCTCCGCGATGTTCGGGATGCTCTTCCTTGCGAACGCCGCGCTCGTCTGCCTGCTTGCGCCCGACTTCCTGAAGGAGCACGGCTTCGAGTTCGGCGAGTTCTACTCGCTCGTCCTCTTCGGCACCGCCGGCATGATGATCATGGCGGCGGCCACCGACTTCCTCACCATCTTCATCGGCATCGAGACGATGTCGCTCGCCGTCTACGTCCTCACCGGCTCGTGGCGCAAGAACGCCAAGTCGTCCGAGGGTGCCATGAAGTACTTCCTCGTCGGCTCGTTCGCCACGGCCGTGCTGCTGTACGGCATGGCGCTCGTGTACGGCGCGTCGGGCTTCACGCGCCTCGGCGACATCGCGCGTGTCACCGGCGACGTCACCAACATGCCCATCTTCATCATCGGCATGCTGCTCATCCTCGTTGCCGTCTGCTTCAAGATCGCCGCCGTGCCCTTCCACATGTGGGCCCCCGACGCGTACGAGGGTGCGCCGTCGCCAGTCACGGCGTTCATGGCCGCAGGCGTGAAGGCGGCCGGCTTCGCCACGCTCATGCGCCTCTTCGGCACCGCGTTCGGCCGCGCGGATCTGGCATTCGGCAACTCGGGCTGGGCGCAGATCTTCGCGGTCATCGCCGCGGCCACCATGACGCTCGGCAACCTCGCCGCGCTCCGCCAGGACAACATCAAGCGCATGCTGGCGTACTCGTCGATCTCGCATGCCGGCTACCTCCTGCTCGGCGTCGTCGCGATGTCCACGCCAGCCGTCGCGGATGCAGCGCGCTCGGCCATCGTGTTCTACCTCGTCAGCTACACGTTCTCGGTCGTCGGTGCGTTCGGCGTCGTCGCATGGATCTCGTCGAAGAACGACGAGCGCCTGCAGCTCGACGGCTGGGCCGGCCTGGGCTCGAGGCACCCGGCCGCAGCGCTCGCCATGACGATCTTCATGCTGTCTTTCGCGGGCATCCCGCCGACCGGCGGCTTCTTCGGCAAGTTCTACCTGTTCCGCGTCGTGCTCGAGAAGCCCGACCTCACGTGGCTCGTCATCGTCGCAGTGGTGAACAGCATGATCGCGGCGTACTACTACCTGCGCGTCGTCACCGCGATGTACTTCCGCGAGGTCGGTCGCGAACCGCGCCCGATCGTCTCCACGTCGATGACGGCCGCGATCGCCATCGCCTGCTTCGCCACGCTCGGCCTCGGTCTCCTGCCGGGCTGGCTCCTGACCGCCGCGCAGAACTCGCCCATCGGCAAGTAGACCGGACGGTGCTGTCCGTCGCGTGGCGATGCACTTCGACCGTCGAGACGTGGAGACCGTCTTCCGTCGTGCAGCGGAGATCGGGCAGCGCACGCCGCTCGAAGCACACGAACCCCTCACCGAACTCGAGATCATCGATGCCGGTGTCCAGGCAGGTCTTTCCGCCACCACCATGAGACAGGCCGTGGGCGGGCTGGCGCTCGGCTCGTCGCGTGACACACCGCGTTCCAGGTTCCGGTCGATCGCATGCCCTCGTGCGTGACCGCTTCCTCCATCGACGACATCCGAAATCGCTTCGAACGCTTCGCGCGATGCGTCGACGGTGACTGCACCTCGCATCGTATTGCCGTCGCCCCTGCCCAGGACACGACAGAGGTGACGCTCCACCTCCGGACGGCGGTGGAGGCCGCTCGCACGGGCGAGGCGCGGTCGGTCGAGGCGTCCTCATCGGCGCGTTCCAAGCGGTGATGGTGTTCGGGGGAGGGGCTGGCGGGGGCGGGGGGGCGCTCGTCGCACTCTACTTCGCACTCGTAGTGGGCGTCGCCGTCCTGATGTCGGCTGCGGGCCTGGCGCTGAGCCGCGTGCCGACGTAGGCGTTGCGGACGGAGGCGCCGAGCAGCTCGACGACCATGCGTGCCGGGTCGAGCTCCCCGTAGGCATCCGCAATCCGGTTTCGCAACGAGGCCATCGCCGCCATGCCTCGGGACGTATCGGTGCGAAGCAGCGTGTTTGCAGCGAGCGCCTCGAACACCTCGCGCTGCGACCCCGGCACCGCAAGCCCCGCGCGGCGAAGAGGTGCACGGCCAGGTCGACCGTGTCCTGGATCAGCAAGAAGAGCTGGAACGAGATGAACGACTCCAGGTGCTAGATCGCCTCCACTTTGAAACGGTCCTGTGGTCCAAGGCGCCAAAGGCGCCCTCGCGGCGGAGTCGCCGCGTAGCAGGGTGGGGACCCTCGACGGCTCTGCCGGCGGGGCGGGGACGCAGTCCCCGTGGGAATGATCTAGACCGCCATGCG
>JAYTLP010000077.1:0-2784 GCA_043729375.1 Myxococcales bacterium | reverse complement strand
CGCGCGCAATCGGCGCCGGTGTGCACGGTGACGACGATGACGCGCGCCCCGTGGGCGCGCGCGTCCTTCGCTGCAGCGACGAGCGCAGGGGCGAGCGGTCCGACCACGAGCCCGCCGAGGTTGGCCCGCAGCGTGGTCTGGAACAGGCTGTCGCTGGTGCCGCCGACGATACCGACCGGCACGCCGTCGACCTCCTTCACCATCCAGCTCGGGAACGGATGCGCGCCGTCCGTGGTGGTGATGTTGGCACCGAGCAGCGGAAAGTTCGCTTCCTTCATGCGCTGCTTGAGCGCTCCGCGCGGGTCGTCAGCGGGAGCGCTCGGCGTCGCTGCTGCACCGACAGGGCCGTAGTCGAACTCGTGGTTGCCGAGGGCGGCGGCCGCGTAGCCGAGCTGGTCGAGCCCGCGCACCATCGACGCACCCTCGGTCTGGTTCGACGCGAGCGTGCCCTGGAACAGGTCGCCGGCGTCGACGAGGAGCACGCGCCCCGGGAAGTGAGCGCGCGCATTTGCGAGGAAGCCGCCGAGTAGCGCGAGGCCGCCACCGAGGATGGGGTGCGCAGGATCGGCGCCCTGGCCGTGGCGCCACACCGACGGCTCGAGGTGACCGTGGATGTCCGTGGTGGCGTAGAGCTCGATGGCGTGGTCGGCTGCGTGCGCGATCGGCGCGGCGCACAGGAGAGCCAACGAAGTAAGGACCGCGCGACGCATGAGCCCGAAGAAACTAGCACGAGGATCATGCTAGCGTCGGCCCGTGGGTGTCCGGAACAAGACGTCTCCGCGGGCTCGTCGCGCTGCCGCAGATCCCGTCACCGTGGTCGCAGAGGTGCGTCGCGCGGTGTCCGACGCGCTCGGGGACGGCGGCCTCCGGCCGGCGAGCGGGCACGTGCTGCTCGCGCTGTCCGGTGGGCCCGACTCGCGCGTGTTGCTCGATGTCCTCGTCGCGCTCCGAGACGAGCACCAGCTCCGCATCGACGTGTGCGTCGTGGATCACGGGCTGCGTCACGGCTCGGCGCGCGAGGCGCAGGGCGCGCTGGAGGTCGCGCACCACCTCGGCGTTCCCGGAAGTGTGGAGCGCGTCAACCTCGCCGAGAAGTCGCCGCGAGGGGCGCGGGATGCTCGCTACGCAGCGCTCGCGCGCGCTGCCGTGGCCTGTGGCGCAGACGCCATCGTCCTCGCCCACACCGCATCCGATCAGGCGGAGACGCTCATCGATCACCTCCTGCGCGGCGCCGGCTCGCGCGGGCTCGGCGCGATGGCCCCGCGCCGCATGCTCGGCGCGCTGCCGGATGCGGGCGTGGCCACGGAGCACCTCGCGCTCGTGCGACCGTTGCTCGAGGTCACCCGCGCGGAGGTCGAGGCGTACGTCGAGCACGAAGGCCTCGGGGTGGTCCGCGATCCGACCAACGACGACCTGCGCTACCGGCGCACCCGCATCCGGCAGCGTGTGCTCCCGCTGCTGCGCGACGAGCGCCCTGATCTGGATCGCGCACTCGTGCGGTTGTCGGAGCGTTTACGCCTCGACGCGGAGTTCCTCGAGGGCGAAGCCGCGCGCCAGAGGGCCGCCTTCACGGTGCAGGGTGGCATGCTCGATCTGCAACGCATGAGCACGCTGCACCTCGCGCTCCAGGCCCGCATCCTGCGCGAGATGTGCGAGGAGGTCGGTGTGCCGGGGGACCGCGTGCCCCTCGATGCGCTGCTGCGCCTGTGTCGCGGCCGCCACGGCACCTCGCAGATCGACCTGCCGCTCGGTCAGGTCGCCGAGCGCCGCTACAGCCGGCTGCGGATCGGCGAGCCGCAGCTCGCACAGCCTGCCCCGGACGAGGTGCCCGTGCGAGCGGCCGGCACCTACGAGCTCGGCCCGCTCGTCGTGCGCGTGCCGAAGAAGTTGCTGTCTTCAGGTGCGACGCTCGTCTTCCGCAGGCCGCGCGCGGGCGACCGCGTCGACAAGGGGAAGCTGTCCGACCTGCTCGTGGACAGAAAGCTCGCCCGTCCGGAGCGAGGGCGGCTGTGGGCGCTGGCGGAGCAGCCCGCGGACGGCGGACCCGCCCGGGTCCGCTGGGTCGGCCTCGCGGCGAACGGGGGTGGCGAACTGACCTGGGAGTGGCCATCTTCAGGTCTGCGGCCGCGTGTGATCAAGGGAAGTACAGTGCGTTGACGCCAGTAGAATCCGTGCGATAACCTGCAGTTTTCGAAGCTCCGCTCGGGGGCTCCGTGAAGATCGAGAGAGGCTCCGTTGCGACAAGCGCACAAGACGATGGTCATCTGGGCGGTGCTCATTTTGGGCTTCGTGGTGGCCTATCAGCTGTACCGGGGCCCCTCGCGGGACACCGAGGAGAAGATCACCTTCGGTGCGTTCATGCAGGAGGTACAGGCGCATCCGGAGAACATCAAGAAGGTCATCGTGCGCGGCGAGCACTGGAACGGCGACTACAAGGACGGCCGCAAGTTCCGCACGCTCGGCCCCGCATCGTCCGAGGTGCTCGCGAAGCTCGACAAGGCCGGCCCCAAGGCCGACCAGTCCGTGAACTACGAGATCGAGGAGAGGGACGAAGGCGGCTTCTGGCCCATCTTCCTCGGGTCGTGGCTGCCCATCCTCGTGCTCATCGTCATGTTTTTCTTTCTCTTCCGCCAGGTTCAGTCGGGCGGCGGCAAGGCCATGAGCTTCGGCAAGTCGAAGGCCAAGCTCCTCGGCGAGCACCAGAACAAGATCACGTTCGCCGACGTCGCGGGCGTCGAGGAGGCAAAGGACGAGGTCGAGGAGATCATCGCCTTCCTCAAGGAC
>JAYTLP010000076.1:0-8618 GCA_043729375.1 Myxococcales bacterium | reverse complement strand
CCCCACTGACCACGCGTATCGCATGTGGCGCATGGACGTGACCCTGGGGCCGAGGGAGGACTGGACCCCGTCCGCACCACGTACGTTCGTGGCATCATCGGGGCGTGCATGGAGCGACGATCATCGGAGTGCTGATGGCGGCCCTCGTGGCGTGGCCGACGAACGCGCTTGCAGACCCTGTGGACGCGCACGCGCAGCTCCGTCGCGGAATCGGGCTGCAACGCGAGGCGAGCTGGAGCGCGAGCATCACGACGCTGGAGCGCGCCCGCGCGGTCGGCACGCTGTCCACCATCGAGCGAGCCGAGTGCGCGTTTTACCTGGGTGCGGCTTACCTCGCGATCGGCTCCGACGCGGCCGCGCGCCGCGAGCTCGGGGTGGTGCTCGATCTGCAGCCGGGGTTCGAGCCGCCGCCCTACACGTCGCCGAAGGTGGCGTCGCTGCTCGGGGAGGTGGCGCGCAGCCGGGCGACCGCCGCGCAGCTCGACCCGCGCCCGCCGCGTACTTCGTCGGAGGGGCTCGAGCTCGGCTTCGAGGCCCACCGCATCAAGGGTCCGGTCTACGGGGTCGTGCGCTTCCGCATGCGCGGCGACAGCGACTACGTCGCGGCACCGCTCCTCGCGCGCTCGCCGCAGCACGACGGCACACAGGCACTCGTCGCCGAGGTGAAGCCCGGGCGCAGCGGCGTGCTCGAGTATTACGCCGACGCGCTCGAGCCGGGCGGACACCTCGTCGCGGGCAGCGCCGCCAGCCCCTATGCGCTGCCGTTCACGCTGCGCGCTGCGGACATCCCGAAGACCAGCCGACCGCCGAGCAAGCTCGTGTGGCTCGCCATCCCCGCCGGCGTCGTCGTGGGGGCTGCCGTGGGGCTCGGGCTGTACTTCGGCCTCCGCTGAACGGGCCTGCGCCGACGCGTCACTTCTTCTCGGCGAAGAGGTTGACGACGAGCACTGCCTCCTGACCTGCGTGCACCATCACCTTGCGACGCACGCTGGCGCCCAGCTCGTGGTTCGTGAGCACCACGGTGTGCACGCCCTCGGTGACCTCGGTGGAGCGCAGAGGCGTGGTGCCGAGCGACTTGCCATCGACCTTCACCTCGGCCCACGGCTGCGCAGCGAGCCGCAGGGAGCCGTGCCCGACTACACGATGCTTCGCGAGAGCGAGCTTCGGCCCCGGCGGCTTCGGCCCCGGCGGCTTCGGCGGCTCCACGTGCAGAGGCTCGGCGACGACCGGCGCGGCGACCGTCGGCTCTGGCGTCGGCGCTACGTCTTCGCGCGCGACCACGGCAGGCGCGCCAACCGGGTCGTTCGCGGCCTGCTCGCGATGCCGCAGCACGCCATGCCGCAGCAAGCGCGTGGTCAAGAACGCCGCGCTCGCGGTGACGAGCAAAGCCGCCGCTGCCACCGCGAGCCGCGAGTGTCGATGCAGGCGGGCGGGTGGCACGCCTTCCGGTGGGGTCAGCCACGGGTTCGACCCGAGCGCCCGCAGAGACGACGAGCTGAGGTGCGCATACGTCTTCTTCGCCAGCGCCGAGTCCTCGGCGTGTCCGTCCGCGTCCGATGGGAAGAGCTCTTGCTGGAAGCGCCTCACCGACTCGCGCGTTGCCACGATCCCGGCTGCCTCCGCGACGGCCTCGACGGCGTCCGCGAGCGCACCTGCGGTGGGCAAACGCCGATCGCGGGCGCGGTGGAGCGCGCGCAGCGCGATCGCACCGAGCCCCGGCGGGACGTCGCGACGCAGCGAGTCCGGCGGCTCCACGTCGAGGGTGAGCACCCGGTGCAGCGTCTCTGCATCGTTGCCACCGCGGAAGAGCGGCCGCCCGACCAGCAGCTCGTAGAGCACGATGCCGAGCGCGAACACGTCGCAGCGACTGTCGACATCGCGCCCGCGGATCTGCTCGGGCGCAAGGTATGCGAGCTTGCCCTTGATGAGGCCCGTGCGGGTCTTGTGTGACTGGTCGGACGTCTTGGCGATGCCGAAGTCGAGGAGCTTGATGCCTCCGTCGGCACACGCGAAGACGTTGTGCGGAGATACGTCACGGTGCACCACGCCGAGCTTGTTGCCGTCGAGCCCCACGAGCTGGTGCGCGAAGTCGAGAGCGCGCGCCGCATCGACCACCGTGCGCACGACCACGTCGAGCGGCACGTCGACCTTCCGACGACCGGCGCAGCGCAAGAGCTCGATGAGGGCGCGCCCCTGCAGGAGCTCGAGCACGATGTACGACTCCTGGCCGACGGCCGTGGTGACCTCGCCGAGCTCGATGGTCTCGACGATGGCCGGGTGGCGCAGGCGGACCCCGAGCCGCGCCTCGTCGACAAAAGCGTGTCGCAGCTCCTCGTCGTGAGCGACCGCTGGCAACATTCGCTTGATCGCCACCTGCCGACCCGTGCGCGAGTCGACCGCGAGCCACACCGTGGCCATGCCACCCTTGCCGAGCGGCCGGAGCAGGTGGTAAGCGCCGAGCACGTCGATACCGGGCTGGTGGCCGGCGACGGGGTTTGTACTCAGGTCGGGTACACGGGTAGTCACTGCCAGGCTCCTTGGTCGTACAGCTGCGCGGCGCACCGATGAGGCACGCACGACCGGAGGTGTGTGAGGCAGTCGCTTGCCGAGCAAGCGTGATGGAGACCGCGCGACTCTCGTCGCACCTCCGGTCTCGCGCTGGAGGCCCGCCTCTCCTTTGCCCCCGGACCCAGTGTCCGCCCGGAGGGAAGGTGCGTGGCTCTGCGTGGAGGGACCCGCTATGCGAGACCCCTCCTTGCTCTGAGTCAGTCGAGATCGATTATGAAGCGCCGGCTTTTACTGTGTCCCCCCGGGCCCTTTTTCGTCAACGCGAAAACGAATCAGAAACGCATGCCCCGCCTCGCCCTGTACATGAACCAGTCCTTTACGAGCAGCGCGGAGGGTACGAGCGCGATGGCACCTATGATTGGAGCGCCGGCCACGATGACAGCCACGGCACCTGCCGTTGCTGCACCCGCGATGAGGCCCTTTTTGCGAGCGGTCTGCCTGTCCTTGTCCGCGAGCGACATCGGGTGCCTTTCTGAAGAAGGAGAGCGTTTATCAGCTGCAGTACGCCTGCGCTTTCGAGCATAGCACCGGTGCTACTCTCGCGCCGTGGACAGCAAGAACGAGGGTCAGGCTCCAGCACCCCTTGCGCCGGCAGGGACGACACCGAGCGCAGCGCGCGTGCCGCTGGCGTCGCCCTGGCTCGGATCGGTCTGGCTCGGATCGGTCTGGCTCGGAGCCGTGGTAGCGGCTGGCGTCGCCGGGCTCGGGGTGGCCGCGGCGACGCAGTGGCACGTCGCGCATGACCCGCACGTGGTGAAGGGGCTTCGCGTCCTGGGTCACGACCTGGGCGGCACCGCGATGGGTCCGGCGCTGCATGCGCGGCTGGAGCATCTCTTGACGGACGCGCTCGAGACGCGCGTCGCGCTCTCCCTCGGCGACACCCCGGAGGCCCGCCCGCGCACGGCATCGCGCCGTCAGCTCGGCATCCGTGTCGATGACGGTGCGCTCGAGGCAGAGGTCATCGCCTTCGGGCGCGGCTCCGCCAGCGAGGGTTGGGTCGCAGGCCTCGGCCGGATCGTCGACCGCCTGCGTGCGCAGCGAGGCGCGGTCGACCTCGCACCCATCACACGCGTCGATCACGCCGTCGCACGCGAGTTCTTCGTCGACCTGAAGGACGACGTGGACCGTGCTGCCGTCGACGCCCACCTCGACCTGGATCACCATCGCGTCGCGCCGGCGCAGGCAGGGTGCCTCTTGAAGGTGTACGACGCGATGGTCGCGCTCGACCACCTCGCACAGGCCGGCCTCGGCTGCCCCACCGGGCTGTCCCTGGGGACGTCATCGGTGCCGGCGCGCGTCACCGCCGACAAGCTCGCGCAGGTCGACATCTCGACGGTGCTCGGCACGTGGGAGACTCGCTACAGCGCCGTCGGGCCCGATACCGATCGAACGTACAACCTGAAGGTGGGCGCGGATCACCTCAATGGTCACATCCTCATGCCCGGCGAGCTCTTCTCGTTCAACGAGGTCGTTGGCGATCGCACCGAGAAGGAAGGCTACCGCGTCGCGCCGGTCATCTCCGCGGGCGAGCTCGTCGACGGCCTCGCCGGCGGCATGTGCCAGATTGCATCGACGTTGCACGCGGCGGCGTTCTTCGGAGGGCTCGAGATCGTGTCGTCCACCCCGCACTCGCGTCCGAGCGCATACATCCCGATGGGGCTCGATTCGACGGTGGTGTACCCCACGACCGATCTCAAGCTCCGCAACACCTACGACTTCCCGCTCGTCATGCACTACACGGTCAACCAGGGCACCGTGAAGGTGGAGCTTCTCGGCAAGGCGCGCCCCAACGGGGTCGTGTTCGAGCGCGAGATCCGCACGGAGACCGGCTTTGGTCGCGAGACGCGCCGCGATCCGACAGCGCCCGCAGGCCAGCAGCTCCTGCTGCAGGAAGGCTATCCCGGCTACTCGCTGGTCCGGCGCCGCTACGTGTTCCCTGCGGACCAGGTGCCGAAGACCCGGCCGCAGGAGACGCTCGACCAGGCGCTGGCGCGCTTGCACGTCAACGCTCTTTCGAAGAAGGAGTGGACGCTGCACTACCCGTCGACGGAGCAGATCGTGGCGAACGGCACGGGTCCGAAGTCTCTGAAGAAGAAGGACCCGCCTCCCGCGCACCGCATCCCCCCGCTGCAGCCCGAGCAGCGCGGGGTCTTTCACGTCGTTCGCTGAGTCGTGATAGGCTCCGCGCGCTTGTCACCGTCGACCAAAGCTGTCCGCCTCCTCTCGGAGTTGCTCGAGTACGACCAGCTCGTGCGCACGCGGCGTCAGCCGTTGACCCTGGTCCAGAAGCAACGCCGCCAGGCCATCGCGGCGGAGCTACATCGCTGGGCACTCGAGCGGCAGCGCTTCCAAGGGGGAGGCGCCGAGCACCGTCGTGATCCGCGTGCCGAGGTGCGCCTGCGCATCCAGATGCTCGGCGGTCCGCGCCCGGTCGACCTCGAAGCAGACTCGATCGCTGCCGGCGGCGTGCGCGTGCACGTCGGCTTCCAGCCGCGCGTGAACGACGTGCTCGCACTGCGCATGACGCCGCTCGAGGAGCCCGCCGTCGAGCTGATGGCGCGCGTCGTGTGGTACGACCCGGTCCGCAGCAAGGCCGGCCTCGCGTTCTCCAACATGTCCGACGAGGCTCGCGCCTTCGTCGAGCGCGTGGTGTACAGCGGCCTCATAAAGCCGCGGTAGGCGCGCCGGTCACACGTCGGTGCGCGTGATGCCCGGCAGGCCGAGGACGAAGTCCATGCCGAAGCCCGTCGATGGCGTCTGGTAGCCGGGCGGGACCTTGCCGGCGAGCACGAACTCGGCAGCGCGGATGCCGGCGTGGGCCGTGATGTCGTAGCCGTCGGGACCGACGAGGCGCGCAGCGAACGTGCCGCCCGGCCCCCTCGCCTCGGCGTAGAGCCGGCTCTTGCCGCGCGCCCGCTGCTCCGCGGTGGGGCCGCCCTCGCTGATGCGGCTCTTCATGAGCCTCTGCGCCGGCGCAGAGGCGAGCGCGAAGCCGAGCCAGCGCGAGGCCTTCATGAGCGCGCGTGCGGCGAGCGGTGCTGCGAGGTACACCTCGATGTTGGGCACGTGGGTCGAGTGCCAGGCGGTGGAGACGTCGCCCCACGGAATCGTGACGCAGGTGCGGTTGCCTTCGCCGAAGTCGAAGGCGCGCGTCGCGTGCGCCGTCGGGACCTTCGTGATGTTGCCGTCGCGGCGAACGGCGCCACCCGCGCCGAGATTCTCGACCATCGTGGTGGCGGTGCCGTGTGACAGCGAGCCGGACACGCCGAGCGCAATGGTGAGCTGGGTGGCACCAGGTACCTTCGATGCGACGTAGGCCGCGAGGCAGTCCGATGGGACCACGTCGAAGCCCACGCCGGGCATCAACGTGACGCCTGCGGACCTCGCCTCGGTGTCGCGCGCGGCGAGCGCTTCGAACACCGCGATCTCGCCGGTGACGTCGAGGTAGTGCGTGTGTTTGCGCAGGCACGCGTCGGCCATCGGCTTCGACGTGCGCAGGAACGGGCCCGCTGCATGGAGCACGACGTGCACGCCGTCAAGACCCTGATCCACCTCGGCGGCGCTGTCGAGCGAGAACACCCTCGTCGGCAGATCGAGCGCGCGGCCCATCGCCTCGACGTCCTCGCGCCTTCGTCCGGCGAGGATGGGGCGCAGCCCGCGCGCGCGGGCTTCGTCGGCAAGCAGGCGACCGGTGTAGCCGTAGCAGCCGTAGAGCAGCAGGGTGTCCATTGGCCTTCCCGCGTACCGCGTCACGCGACTCGATGCAATCGGTGTACGCACGTCGTTCGCGTGGCTAGCGCTCGCCGCGACGCTGCACGAAGGTGCCGTGGCGGAGCGCATTCGTCCCGTGCTCGGCGCGCTGGGGCTGGCGGCGTTGCTCGCGGTCACGGCCTCGCTCGTGCGCGCGGTCGAGAGCCTCGTCGACCGCGTCCTCGTCGCGTGGATCGCCGGCGCGGTGGTCCTCGGCATGGTCGGGCTCGCGGCAGGCGCGTGCAGGTACTTCGGTCACGACCTCACGATCGGGCTACACCAGGGCGACGGCGAGCTCGCATCGCGCTGCGTCCGGCCGGGCTTGCGCGCGTCGGGTTGCTGGCAGAGCTCGTGCTCGTGCCGCTCCTCGTGACGGTGGAGGACGGGGCGCGGGTGCTCGGACGGCGGCTGCGCGTGGTCGTCCTCGTGATCCTCTCCGCCGTGCTGCTCGCAGGGCTCACGCGCACGCTGCCGGCGGCCGTGCTCGGGCCCGGGCTCCTCGTGCTGCGAACGCGTCGTGCGCGCATCGCGCTCGGGCTGGCCGTCGCGCTCCTGTGGCTCGCGACCTTTCTCGTCGATGTGCACGGCGGGGGCCTCGACGGCGTCCGCGTGCGCATCGCGCTGGACGGGCTGCACGGGCACTGGCTGCTCGGCCGTGGCGGTGATTGCCAGGCGGCCCAGGTGGGCTGGCCCGGCGTGAGCGCTGCGCCGCTTCGACGCTCAGCTCGCCGTGCTCGACCTCGCGAGCCGCTGGGGCGTGCCCGCGGCGCTTCTCTTCGCCGCGTGCTTTGCCTCGGCGTTGCGCGCGAGCGGTGTGCCGCGCGTGCTCGTCGTCGCGCTGTGGGCGATCGCCTTCGACTCGCTCAGCGTGGACGTCGAGCGCTTCCGCCACGTGTGGCTGCTGCTCGGGCTCGTCCTCGGTGCCGGAGATTTGACGGCGCGGCGTCTTCCAAAGTAGGGAGACGCATCATGCGCGCGCATCGGATCGTCGAGCTTTTCAACGGGGAGGTGGAGGTCGGTCAGGAGGTCGAGGTGCGTGGCTGGGTACGTACGCGCCGCGACTCGAAGGCGGGGCTCTCGTTCATCCACCTCTCCGATGGGAGCTGCTTTGCGCCGATGCAGATCGTGGCGCAAAACACGCTCCGCAACTACGAGGCCGAGATCCAGCGCCTCACGGCCGGCTGCGCGATCATCGCTCGCGGCACGCTCGTCGCGTCGCAGGGCAAGGGACAGACCGTCGAGGTGCAGGCATCGGCCGTCGAGGTCGTGGGCTGGGTCGAGGACCCGGAGACCTACCCGATGCAGCCGAAGAAGCACTCCGTCGAGTACCTGCGCGAGGTCGCACACCTGCGTCCGCGCACGAACCTCATCGGTGCCGTCGCGCGCATGCGCAACACGGTCGCCGCGAGCATCCACCGCTTCTTCCAGCGCGAGGGCTTCCTGTGGGTCCACACGCCCATCATCACGGCCAGTGACGCGGAGGGCGCCGGCGCCATGTTCCGCGTGTCCACGCTCGACGCCAGCAACCCGCCGCGGACTCCCGACGGCAAGGTCGACTTCGACCAGGACTTCTTCGGCAAGCAGACGCACCTCACCGTGTCCGGTCAGCTCAACGTCGAGACCTACTGCATGGCGCTCTCTCGCGTGTACACGTTCGGCCCGACGTTCCGCGCCGAGAACTCCAACACGCGCCGTCACCTCTCCGAGTTCTGGATGGTCGAGCCCGAGATCGCGTTCGCGAACCTCGACGACGACATCGCGCTGGCCGAGCGCTTCTTGAAGCGAATCTTCGCGGACGTGCTCGAGCAGCGCGCCGACGACATGGCGTTCTTCGCCGAGCACGTCGACAAGGGCTGCATCGAACGCCTGCGCGCCTTCGTCGACGCGCCGTTCGAGCGCATCGACTACACCGACGCCATCGCGTTGCTGCAGAAGAGCGGCAAGAAGTTCGAGTACAAGGTGGAGTGGGGCATCGACCTGCAGTCGGAGCACGAGCGCTGGCTCACCGAGAAGCACGCCAAGAGGCCGGTCGTCGTAATGAATTATCCGAAGGCCATCAAGGCCTTCTATATGCGATCTAACGACGACGGGCGCACGGTTGCGGCGATGGACGTGCTGGCGCCGGGTATCGGCGAGATCATCGGCGGCAGCCAGCGCGAGGAGAGGCTGGACGTGCTGGATGCACGCATGGGCGAAGCGGGGCTCGACCGCGAGCACTACGGCTGGTATCGCGACCTGCGTCGCTACGGCACCACGCCTCACGCGGGCTTCGGGCTCGGCTTCGAGCGTGCCATCCAGTA
>JAYTLP010000075.1:0-4823 GCA_043729375.1 Myxococcales bacterium | reverse complement strand
GGCGACCCAGGACCGCGCCTTCGAGGCCGAGGTTTCGGTGCCCATCCTGGTGCAGACAGCGCGCCTGTGGATATCCGTCGGCGCGTTCGTGCGCGACGGCAGCTTCCGCATCGATGGCGTCACCGGCCCCGACGAGTACAGCGCGCTCGCAGACAACAACGTATTCACGAACCTCATGGCGCGACGAAACCTCCGCGGCGCCGCAACCGTGTGCGAGGCGCATCCCGAGGAAGCAGCCAAGCTCGAGGTGAGCAAAAAAGAGCTTCTCGCATGGCAGAGCGCCGCGGACGGCATGGTGGTCCCCTTCGACGAGCAGCGCGGCGTGAACCCGCAGTCGGAGGGCTTCACCGACCACGCTTCCTGGCCCTTCGAGGAGATGACGCCCGAGGACTACCCGCTCCTCCTGCACTTCACCTACTTCGACCTCTACCGCAAGCAGGTGACGAAGCAGGCCGACCTCGTCCTCGCTATGCAGCTCGACTCGACTGCGTTCACGCCGGACCAGAAGGCCCGGAACTTCGACTACTACGAGCGAATCACGGTGCGTGACTCGTCACTGTCAGCTGCCACCCAGGCGATCGTGGCGGCCGAGGTGGGTCACCTCGACCTCGCGATGGACTACCTGGCCGAGACCGCGTTCCTCGACCTGCGCGACTACGAGCACAACACGAAGGACGGCCTCCACCTCGCGTCGCTCGCCGGAATCTGGAGCGTCCTCGTCGCCGGCTTCGGCGGGATGCGCGACGATCTGCCCGCACTCCGCTTCTGTCCGAAGCAGCCTCCCGGCATCGAGAGGCTGTCCTTCCGGCTGTTGCTGGCCGGGCGTCGGCTCGAGGTCACCATCGCCGACCACCAGGTGACGTACCAGCTCCTCGAGGGCGAGTCGCTCGAGCTCGAGCATTGCGGCGAGCGGCTCGTGGTCGGAACAAAGCTCGTCGCGCGGCCTCTGTCACGACCTGACAGGCGCCCCGCACCGCAGCAGCCACCGGGCCGCGGCCCGCTGTCACGCACCCAGGTGGTGTTAAGCTAGCGGCTATGCGAGTCCTCCTCGTCGGCGCGGGCGCCGTCGGCATCGTCTTCCATCGCGCGCTCGAGCAGCAGAAGGGCAGCGAGGCGACGTTCCTCATGCCCTCGGGAAAGCCCCGGCTGCTCCGCACCAAGATCGTCGATTCGGCCACCAACGAGCTCCGCGTGCGCGAGCGGCCGGTCTCCATCGAGGCCGGCACGCGGCTGCCGGTCGTCGACACGGTGCTGTTCTGCGTGCGCGCCGAGCAGCTCGCGAAGGCACTGGACGACGTCGGGCCGCTGGCGGCCGGTACGCGGCTCGCCACGGTCACGCCGGGTATCGACGGGCTCGCCTTGCTGCGCGCAAGGCATCCGGGACATCCTGCCGTGCGCATCGCGCCCGCGTTCATGGCGTACTTCGAAGACGATGTGGTGAACCTGTGGCACCCGCCGCTGGTGAAGACCCCGGTGCTCTCGGAGGGTGATGCCGCCGACCTCGCGTTCGCCGAGGAGCTCGCGCAGGCGCTCGACGCGGGCGGCGTCCCCGCGCAGGCCCGAGAAAAGATGCTGGCAGGGGTCGACGCGGGCGGCGATGCGCTGAGCGTGCTGCTCGCCGGCTACGCGCTCGCGAAGTACGACGCGAACGCGCTCGCGGCGGATCGCTCGTTGCTCGCGCTCGTCGGTGATGCGGTCGGTGAGGCCGTGACCCTCGCCGGCGCGCCGGGGTTCCTCGGCTTCTTCGCGCGCAAGACCGCGGGCCCGCTCTTGCGTGCCGGCATCCTCTCGGCCGTGCATATGCCCGCGCGCTTTTCCGCGATGTGGCGCGTGCACGGCCCGAAGCTGGACGCCCAGACGCGCAACGCTATCGACGCCCTCGTGGATCGCGCGCACCTCCTCAACCGCGCCGTCCCGGCGCTCGAGAGCATGAAGTCCCGCCTCCAGGTGTCCGCATGACGCAGTCGCCCCGACGTACCCGCTTCCTGCGCGCGCTCTCCGGCGAGCCCACGGACACCACGCCCATCTGGATCATGCGGCAGGCGGGCCGCTACCTGCCCGAGTACCGCGCGACGCGCGCAAAGGCAGGGGGCTTCCTCACCCTCTGCAAGACACCAGAGCTCGCGTGCGAGGTCACGGTGCAGCCGGTCGAGCGACTCGGCGTCGACGCGGCCATCTTGTTCTCCGACATCCTCATCCCGATCGAGAAGATGGGCGTACCGCTGTCATTTCCCGACGAAGGCCCGCGTCTCGAGCCCGTGCGCGATCGCGCCGGCATCGACGCGCTCCGCGTGCCCGACCCCGACGAGGAGCTCGGCTTCGTGATGGATGCGCTGCGGCTCATACGACGCGAGCTCGACAGCGTCGTCCCGGTGATCGGCTTCTCCGGCGCGCCGTTCACGCTCATGACCTACGTGGTGGAGGGCAAGACCGGCAAGCAGTTCCAGGAGACCAAGCGCCTCATGTTCACGGCGCCCGATGCGGCGCACGCGCTGCTCGAGAAGCTCACGCAGACGACCATCAAGTACCTCGCAGCGCAGATCCGCGCCGGCGCGGAGGTCGTGCAGCTCTTCGACTCGTGGGTCGGACAGCTCGGCCCCGAGGACTTCGCGGTCTTCGCTGCGCCGTACGTGAAGCGCATCATCGACGCGCTGAGGCCGCTCGGCGCGAAGATCATATACTTCGCCAACGACGGATCCACGCTGCTGTCGCAGGCCGCGCAGCTCGGGGCCGACGCCCTCGGCGTCGACTGGCGGTGTCCGATCGACGAGGCGCGCATCAAGGTCGGGCCCGACGTCACGCTGCAAGGCAACCAGGATCCCACATCGCTGTTTGCCCCCATCCCCGAGATCGAGCGGCGCGCGCGCGGTGTGCTCGAGCGCGCCGGAACGCTGCGCCACGTCTTCAACCTCGGCCACGGAATCCTGCCGCCTACGCCCCCCGAGCACGCGATCGCGCTCGTCGAGGCCGTCCACCGGATCGGCGCCGAGCTGCGCGCGCGGTGAAGGTCGTCGTTGTCGGTGCGGGGCCCGCGGGCCTCGCCGTGGCGCTCGGGCTCGTGCACCGCGGGATCGATGTCACCGTGCTCGAGCGGTCGTCGCACGTGGGCGGCCGCGTCCGCACCGTCGAGCTCGGGGACTACCGCGTGGAGCTCGGTCCCGCGGGCATCCTCGACGACGCGCCTGCTACGCGCGCTCTGCTCGCCGATCTCGGTGGTGACGCACCGACCGTCGTGTCGTCGAGCGCTCGGGTGAACCGTCGCTGGGTGGTCCGTGGCGGGCGGCCTCGCGTCCTGCCATCTGGACCGCTGTCGTTCCTCTTCGGCGGGGCGCTGTCGTTCGCCGAGAAGTGCGCATTGCTGCGTGAGCGACGCGTTCCTGCGGCCACGCCACCGGACGAGACGGTCGCGGCCTTCGCGCGTCGCCGCTTCGGCGACTCCATCGCCACCGCATTCGTGCAGCCCATGGTCGTCGGCGTCTTTGGCGGTGACTACGAGGCCCTCGAGCTGGACGCTGCCTTTCCGCGGCTGCGGGAGCTCGAGCGCACGCACGGGAGCGTGGTGCGCGGCGTGCTGCGCGAAGGCAAAGCGCGGCACGCGCGCGGTGAGCCCCGCCCACGGCTGGTCAGCTTCGAGGGCGGCATGAGTGCGCTGCCACGAGCGATGGCGCGCAGGCTGGGTGACCGCGTTCGTCTCGGCTGCGAGGTGCAGCGCATCACGCCGCGCCAGGGCTGGACGGTCGACACTCGCACGGGACCGATCGAAGCCGACCACCTCGTGCTGGCCACCGAGCCCGAGGTCGCCGCGATGCTGCTCGGCACGGTGCTGCCGCTGCAGGTCGAGACGGCCGCAATCGCCTCGGTCTCGCTCGCGTATCGACGCGCCGATATCGCGCATGCCCTCGACGGCTTCGGACTGCTGTGCCCTCGCGGCGAGGGCACGAAGACGATCGGCGTGCTGTTCATGAGCAGCATCTTCGACTCGCGGCAGGCACCCCGCGGCGAGGTCCTCCTGCGCGTCATGATGGGCGGACCCAACGATCCGGCGATTCACGCGCTCGGCGACGACGCCATCGTGGACGCTGCGCAGCGAGAGATGACCAAGCTCCTCGGGGTTCGCGGCATGCCCACCTTCGCGCACCTCCAGCGGTGGCCTCGCGCGATCGCGCAGTACACCGTGGGACACCTCGCCCGCGCCCGGGCCTTCGATGACGGCGCGCGCACGCTGCACCTCGACGTGGGCGGCACCGCGCTCCACGGCGTGGGCGTGAACGACGTGCTGCGCGACGCCGACCGGATCGCCGCTCGCATCGCGGCCTCGGTTCGATGAGCCGGTGGCTCGCGCGCGTCGTGACGCAGCGCCCGGGCCGCGTGCTGCTGGCCGCACTCCTCATCACCGCGCTCGCGCTCCCGATTGCGTTCCGTCTGCGCCTCGACACGAACATCTACGACCTCTTCCCCACGGAGGACCCGGTCGCGCACGCCTTCGCGCAGTTCTCGAAGAGCTTCATCGAGGAGCCGGTCGTCATCGTGCTCGTCGAGAGTACCGATCCGCAGAAGCTGTCCGCGTTCGTCGATCCCTTCGCCGCCGCGTTGAAGCAGTCGGCGCTCGTCGCAGACGTGCGCCACCGGCTCGGCGGCGACGCGGCACGCTTCTTCCGCGACCACCTGCTGTCGCTCCTCGGTGAGGAGGAGACCAGGGTCCTGGTCGAGCGACTCTCCGATCCGGCACGACGCGTGGCGCAGCTCCGGCGGCTGCGCGGCCTCCTGGCAGCACCGGGCGGCTCCGCGCTTGCGCCCATCCTGACCGCAGATCCGTTCGAGCT
>JAYTLP010000074.1:0-9282 GCA_043729375.1 Myxococcales bacterium | reverse complement strand
CGCAGCCCGCAAGCTCCTTGATCTCGCCGGCGTTGCGGAAGCTCGCGCCCATCACCTGCGTCTTGTAGCCAAACTTCTTGTAGTAGTTGTAGATGGTCGTGACGCTCTGCACGCCCGGGTCGTCGACGGGAGCGTAGTCTTTCCCGGTGTCCTTCTTGTACCAGTCGAGGATGCGACCGACGAAGGGCGAGATGAGCGTGACCTTGGCCTCGGCGCACGCGATCGCCTGGTGAAGCCCGAAGAGCAGCGTGAGGTTGCAGTGGATTCCGTCTTTTTCGAGCGCCTCGGCGGCCTTGATGCCTTCCCACGTGGACGCAACCTTGATGAGAACGCGCTTGCGGTCGACGCCGGCCTTCTCGTACTGCGCGATGATGTCGCGCGCGATCTCGATGGTCTTCCCGGTGTCGTAGCTCATCCGCGCGTCCACCTCGGTGGAGACGCGGCCGGGGACGATGTCGAGGATCTTGCGGCCGAAGGCGACGGCGAGCGTCTTGAAGGCATGCGCGGCCACGGCCTTGTCGTCGGCTCCGCTGCCTGCGTCCTGCCGCGCCTGCTTCAGCACGGCGTCGACGATGGGCCGGTACGCAGGCATCTGCGCGGCCGTGGTGAGCAGCGATGGATTCGTGGTGGCGTCCGTCGGCTTGAACTTCTCCATCGACTGCATGTCGCCGGTGTCGGCGACGACCGTCGTGTACTTCTTGAGCTGTTCGAGGAGCGTGGCCATGGTCGTTGCCTCCGGTTTCTGGAGCTCGGTTCTACCGCAGATCCTCCCACATCGAGCGGGCACGTCCAGCACGACCGTCAGTTTCGATCCAGGTCATCGGACTGCAGCTCGTCGAGCAAGTCCGATGACCCATCGTCGAGCGAGGGCTCTTCCAGGACGTCGAACGTGTCCCCGGTGAAGAGGAGCTGCTCGACGGTCGGCGCGAGCGCCTCCTCTGTGAAGTGGCCTGCGAGGTCCGATTCGAACGCAGCGCGCACGGGACCGGCGCGGTCGAGGACCGGCTGCCTCAGGATGCGCTTTGCGCTGCGCGCCCACGCGACCCACGTCGCAGCCGCAGAGGCCACGAGGCCGGCTCCCATCCCGAGGTAGATCCAGCGTTCCAGCGATCGCGCTTGACGGGGCATCCCTCGATCGAGCTGCATCGATCACGCCGGTCCGGAGGTAGAGAAATCACGGCTTCAGCTCTCTCGTCGGCGGGCAATCGGCCACACCCGAGGCGAGCAGCACCAGCTGGCGCTCATCCCGGGTCCATGCCGGCGAGCAGCCCGGAGCGATGGAGCGCGACGTAGATCAGCGCGGCATGCATGACGAGCGCGAGGAGCCCCGCGAAAAGACGGTGGCGCGGCGGTCCGGCGAACAGCAGCGCCACCGCTGCCAGCGAACCGCACGAGATCCAGGTGACTGCCAGGACCACCGCTTTGCCGTGCGTCCAAGAGACCGCCAGGAACGTCGCGTAGACGGGCACCAGGAACGTGAGCTCGAGCGGCCAGCCCAGCCGCGCAGCGCGCAGACGCAGCGCCAGCCAGCCTGCCGCCACGAGATAGGTGAGCCAGCACCCGAGCTCGAGGCGCTGCCACCGCTGCTCGCGGCGCGCGGCTGCTGCCTTTGCGCCGAGCTCGTACGCCACCGGCGCGGTCGCTCCGGGGAGCGCGCGCTCGTATTCGGCAGCAGCCGTCCCCCAGTGGTGGCGTGCCGCCGAGACGTCCCCGAGCCCGCGGTGCGCGAGAGACGCTTCGGGACCGTCGGTAGACGCCGAGAACTGCCGCAGCGCACGGGGCAGATCCCCGTCCTCGAGCGCGAGGTTGCCGAGCCAGATGCGGGCGGTGGGCGACCGGGGCGCCAGCGCCTCGAGCGCCGCCTCCGACGTCGCGCGGGGCCGGGTGCCGAAGCGGTGCTGGATCGCGGCGAGCTCGAGCTGCGGCGTGGAGATGTCGCACATCAGACCCGCGAGCAGAGTGAGCGCAAACGAGAGCATCGACAGCCCCGAGTATGCAGCGCTAGAGTCCAGCGCGAACACGATGAAAACCACCCTCTTCTCCGCTGCGTTCTGTCTCGTCGCCTGCCACGCGGAAGTGGCTTCTGTGCAACCCGGTGATGGCGGTCGCTCCGAAGGCGGCCTCGTCGATGCGGCGGTTCGCGACGCCGCGCAGCAAGCCCCCGACCTCGCACCGCTCGAGCACATCGACCCGAGCGGCACCGGCGGCGCGGTGGGCCTGCTGCACTTCGGCACCTTCGGTGACATCCGGCCGCCGCTGCCCGACGACGTGTCGCAGTACCCGACTGCCGTCGCGACCGCGATCTTCACCGGCATGGCGAAGACGAAGCCCCAGTTCGTGGTCGGCACCGGCGACTACATGTTCGCCGAGTTCTCGAGCAGCATGGTTCAGCAGCAGCTCGCCAAGCTCGCGGAGGCCGAGCAGCCCATCACCGTGCCCATCTTCCACGCCATGGGAAATCACGAGTGCAACAGCCTCAGCGACCTGAACTGCCCCAACCTGAACGAGAGCTCGAACATCAAGACGTACCTCTCGTCGCTCTTGCCATGGACGAACGGCGTCCCCTGGTTTGCGTTCACCATCCACACCTCGACTGGCGATGCGAAGTTCATCTTCATCGCAGCGAACGCGTGGAACGCAACCCAGGCCGCCTGGCTGCAGCAGGCCATCGCCGTGCCGACGAAGTACACGTTCATCGTGCGGCACACCCCATCGCCGGACGGCGGGAGCAACTCGCCGAACGGTGGCGTCACCGCGTCGGATGCGATCATCGCCGGCCGTCCCGTCACGCTCTGGCTGTTCGGCCATGTGCACGAGTACAGGCACCTCACGGTGAACTCGGTCATCGCTGGCAACGCCGGAGCGCCGCTCGCTCACGGCGAGTACGGCTGGCTCGATGTGACCCAGCGTCCCGACGGCACCGTCGGGGTCATGGCCTACTCGATGTCCACGGGCCTTCCGACCGACGCGTGGGCGGTGACGGCCGACGGCGCAAGCGCGCCGTAGCCCACCTCAGCTTCGCGGGAACGGCTCTCGCGTCGAGTCCGCCGGGTTGGACTCGTCTTCGTCGTCGGCGAGCTCCTGCCCGGCAGAGGTGACGACGAAGGGACCGCCCAGCTCCTCCACGGTATCCTGGTCGCGCAGCTCGGTGCCGCTGTCCTCGCCGCTCGTGACGGCCTCGACGAACTCGCGACCGAGCTCCTGACCGAGCGCATCGTTTTTGTTCTTGCCGACGAGGAAGCCGCGGTCGTCGTCCTGCTCGACGTACTCGCGGCTCTTCTTCAGCAGGTCACGCTCGTACTGCGGGTTGAGGTGACCCATCGCGTCGCGACGGGTCAGCGGCTTCTTCTTCGCGGCCGGCTTCTTCTTCGCGGCCGGCTTCTTCGATGTCTTCTTCTTCGTCGCCATGGCCTCGATCCTACTACTCGAGCAGGTCCTCGAGCGAGCCGGCGACGATCGAGGCGGGCTCCCCGCCGGCGAGGTCGAAGTAGACGACCATCGGCGCGTCTGCGGACTTCGAGACGTCGGCGAAGAGCATGCCCTCGTTGCCGGACTCCTTGAAGCCACCGTCACGACGCAGCGTGCCCTGGTCCATGCCGCCCGCAGCGAGGGGAATCCACTGACCCGCCTCCACCTTGCCCTTGGCCTCGGTGTCCTTGCCGACGAAGTACTCCCACACGTTGGTCTTGCCGTCCTCGTCGCGCGACTTGATGACGTCCCAGTCGAACACGACGAACTCGACCTGCTCACCCTCGACGTTCGCCTCGACGGTCCTCCACTGATACTTTTTGACGAAGTCGGCGAGCTTCACGGGATCTCCTGGACGTACGAGGGGTCGACGCTGGAGGCGCCATGTACCACAGAAGTCGCTGGCTGCGCGTTGCGTCGAGACGTACGGAGCCCGCGCGGCGCGTCCTCGCCGTCGTCGCATCCCTCACGACCCTCGCTCGCGCCGAAGAGCTCGTGCAACCGGCGTCGGAGCCTGCGAAGACCTACGACCGGCCAGGGCTACCTCGGCCACCGCGGTGGCAACGCGACCGCCGAGCTCGTCTTCGCAAAGATCGCCGGCGCTGCGCTCGTGAAGATCAGCTCGCGCCCCGAGGACTGCGCCGACCACGGCGAGCACGATACCGACTCACGTCATCGATGGTGAAGTTCGACCCGGTGAGGCGAAGCGCGACGGTCACGACCGTCAGCGACGATGACAACGACGGCCAGCGGAGGACGAAGAAAGCGGACCGGTACAAGCTGGTACGCGCGATCTACGAACCTGTCAGCGCCCCGGAGCGGAGATGATCAGCGCGCCCACGCGCTGCAGGGCATCGGGCGGCGCGTCCGCGGGGAACGGGGCCGACGAGCGCGCGAGGCGCTCGACCCAGCGACCATCGAGTGGCTGGTCCACCGTCGAAGGGGGCACGGCTGCCGTGGTCCCGAACTTCCCTGCACCAACGGGCGCGCCCACGCCGACCACGAAGCCGGCGAGCACCAGCGCCGAGCGCACGGCCGTGGCGCCGCTGTACGTGTAGAGCATGCTGCCCGCGTTGCAGCAGCGGCGCACGGCCGCGAACGCCGCGACGTTCCACAGCTCGACGTTGCGCTTCGGCGAGAACGCATCCCAGTAGACGAGATCGGCCTGCCCTTCCCCGTCGAACGCAGCGGGCAGCTCGGCCTCGACGAAGCGCCACGTGGTGCGCGCCGTCTCGTGGCGTCCGCTCGCGAGCAAAGCGCGCGCGGCCACGCCGGCCGCGCCCTCGAAGCCGAAGTCTGCGGGGTTCGCGAGCGCGAGCGCGAGCGCGGCCCGGTCGCGATCGAAGCTCACGATGACGAGGCGCCGGACGTCGGCTGGAAGGGCCTCGGAGAGGTGCCACGCGGCGACGGCCACGCTGCCTGCGCCGAGGCCCACGTCGAAGAGCGTCAGCGCCTCGCCGGGCTCGCGCAGGCGAGCCTCCAGGCGCGAGGGCACGAGGTACGTGGTGTGGACCTCGACGAGCGGCCCGACGATGGGGTGCATCACCTCCCCCGTCGCATGGTCGAGGATCGCGCGCGCGCCGGCCCGCGTGGTGACGACCTCGCAGCTCACGCGCGGGCCCCGGCGACGTTGCCGCTCTGCTCGTGGCGATCGAGACCCTCGAGTGTGGTCTTCGCCCAGCTCGCGTAGCGCTGCTCGTCGATGGCCAGGCGGGCCTCGCGCATGAGCTGGTGGTAGTGGCTCACGTTGTGGATGGAGAGCAGCCGGAAGGCGAGCGGCTCACCGCACTTGAGCAGGTGGTGCAGGTATGCGCGCGTGTAGTGCCGGCACGTCGCGCAGGCGCAGCGCTCGTCGAGGGGCACGTCGGCGGCGGCATGGTACGCGCGCGTGAGCTTCACGCGGCCGGTGAAGGTGAAGGCGGTGCCCTGCCACGCGAGGTGCGTGGGCAAGATGCAGTCGAAGAGGTCGACGCCTGCACCCATCGCCGTCACGAGGTCGGGCGGCGTGCCGACGCCCATGAGGTAGCGCGGCTTGCCCACCGGAAGCAGGTCGGCCGCATACTGCGTGACGGCCTCGCGCTCGGCTCGGCTGTCACCGACGGCCAGGCCGCCTATCGCGAAGCCGTCGAACGCGTGCTCCGTGAGGAACGCGGCCGACGCCTCGCGCAGGCTGGTGCAGATGCCGCCCTGCACGATCGCGAACAAGGCCTGCTCGGGGTTGGTGCGCGCAGCGAGGCTCCGCAGGGCCCAGCGGTGCGTCCGCTCCATCGCTGCGCGCGTGGTGGCTTCGTCGGAGGTCGAGTCGAGGCACACGTCGAGCACCATCATGATGTCGGAGCCGATCGCCGTCTGCATCGCGATGGACTGCTCGGGCGACAGCATGTGCATGCGCTTGTCGACGTAGCTGCGGAAGCGCGCGCCCTTTTCGCTGATGACGCGGTCTTCGGCCATCGAGAAGATCTGGAAGCCGCCCGAGTCGGTCAGGACCGGGCCGTCCCAGCCCATGAAGCGATGGATGCCACCGACGCGCTGGAACAGCTCCGGGCCGGGGCGCAGCATGAGGTGATACGTGTTGGCGAGGAAGATACCCGCGCCGGTCGCGCGCAGGTCCGCCGGTTCGAGACCCGTGACGGTGGCGCGCGTGCCCACGGTCATGAATGCCGGCGTCTCGACGGGCCCGTGCGCGGTGACGAGGCGCCCGCGGCGCGCGCGCGAGTGCGTATCACGCGTTCCTTGCGAGAACGACAGCGGCATCAGGGACCGACGGTTACGCCCTTCCAGAACGCGACGTGACCGGCGATGTTCGCGGCGGCCTCCTTCGGCGTCGGGTAGTACCAGGCGGCGTCCGCATTCCGCTGGTCGCCGACGACGACGTCGTAGTAGCTGGCCACCCCTTTCCAGCCGCACGTCGTGTGCGTCGCGCTCGGCGCAAAGTGCGCCGTGTCGATCGACGACGCCGGGAAGTAATGATTCCCCTCGACGACGACGGTGTCGCTGCTCTCGGCGAGGACGGTGCCTTTCCAGGTTGCTTTCATACCTGGCGTTGTAGCACGCAGGGAACGCGCAACAGGACGCAAGACGCCGGCTACCGGGAATGCCTGTGTCCTGTTTTCTCGCCCCGACGCGACGTAGGGCGCTGCCCGCGGCGGACGACAACGCATCCGGCGTGGAAGCGCTGCTCGAGCTCTCGCGCGCGCTCGTCGCGGTGCCACCGGATGGTTGCGTGAGGCTGGTCGCCTGCACGCTTGAAGCGCCGATCCAAAACCAGGCCGCGCAGCGGCGACGACCATGGCCCGTGGCCGCCGTCCTGCGTCCTGTCTGCCGTGTCCTGTACGATCCAGCCATGATCATCGACCTGCCCGCCATCGAGACGGCACTCGACGCCGACGGGTGGGCGATCTCGCGTGGCCTGCTCTCGCCCGACGAGTGCACGGCGATGGTGGCGCTGTACGCCGACGACGCGCGGTTTCGCAAGCGCGTGGTGATGGAGCAGCACGGGTACGGTCAGGGGACATACGCGTACTTTTCGTACCCGTTGCCTGACGCGATCGCGGGCCTGCGCTCGTCGCTGTATGCGCAACTGGTGCCCGTCGCGAACCGCTGGAGCGGCACGCTCGGGTCGGACATCGTGTACCCGCCCACGCACGCAGAGCTCGTCGCGCAGTGCCACGCGGCGGGTCAGCTGCGTCCGACGCCGCTGCTGCTCCGGTACCTGCAAGGCGACTACAACCGGCTGCACCAGGACGTGTACGGCGAGCTCCTGTTCCCGCTGCAGGTCGTCGTCTTGCTCTCGCGCCCGGGGGTCGGCGCCGGCGCCGATTTCACCGGGGGCGAGCTGGTGATGACCGAGCAGCGCGCGCGGATGCAGTCCCGGCCCATGGTGCTGCCGCTCGAGCAGGGAGACGCGGCGATCATCGCCGTGAAGCAGCGCCCGGTGCAAGGCAGGCGCGGCGTCCATCGCGTCCAGCTCCGTCACGGCGTGAGCGCACTGCGCTCGGGCGAAAGGCACACGCTCGGCATCATCTTTCACGACGCCACCTGATAGAGTCCCCGCCCCATGGGTGCTCTCAAAGGTTCGATCTCGGTGCGGCGCTACCTCGTCACGGACGAGCTGCCGGCCGACGCGCGCAAGAAGCTCGTCCGCGGCATGAAGGCGCATGTATTTCAGCCCATCGACCCGAAGACCGACGTCGACCGCAGCATCGGCTGGGTGTCCATCCTCGACACCGAGGATACGGAGCTCGTTGCGGACAGCACGCTCTTCGTCGCGACGGGCGGAGAGCAGGTCCGCGTGTCGATGCGCATGGACGTGCTCAAGCCGAGCTCCGCCGAGGTCAGGCGCCAGCTCGACACGAAGGTGCGCACGGTCGAGGCCGAGGAGAAGCGCAAGCTCTCGAAGCGCGAGCGTCGCGAGCTGAAGGAGGAGATCGCCCGCCAGCTCCGCCTGCGGACGCTGCCGCGCGTGAAGACATTCGACGTGGTGTGGAACCTCGACACCGGTCGCCTCTACCTCTGGTCACAGACGAAGGCCGTGAACGAGTACTTCGTGGACCTGTTCCTGCGCAGCTTCTCCATGAAGCTCACCGTCGAGGGTCCTGCGCTCTGGGCGCGCAAGGTCACCGAGGCCACCGCGCTCGCGAAGCTGGAGCCCACGCCCGAGCTGTGGATGGGCTTCGAGGGCGTCCGTCCGCTCACCGGCAACGTCGTCGAGGAGGCGTGATGGGCACGAAGATTGCCACCAAGAAGAAGCGCGCGGAGCCCACGCTCCGCGAGGAGATCGCGGCGTCCGGTGAGACCCCGACCGAGGCGCGCGAGGAGACGCTCGACGAGCTGGCTTTCCTGGCGCGCGAGTTCCTCACCTGGCTCGTGCACCATGCGGACGTCGACGGCGGCGGCTTCCCGGGGGCGGGGGAGGTCGGCTCGTTCACGATCCAGTTCGGCGGCAAGCTCACCCTGCGCACGACCGCGGGGCTCGTCACCGACATGACGGTCAAGGGCTCCTCTCCGGGCATCAGTCCCGATCTCCGCTACGCGCTCGCCGGCGGCCTGGCCGTGAAGGAAGCCGAGCTGCGCCTCGTGTTCGAGGACGCGGTCGGCGAGGAGGACGAGGCTCGCGGCTACCTCTTCGCGCTCGCGACCGACGGCTTCGACCTCAAGCGCGTGAAGATCCCCGCTCTGCTCACCGAGGAGGAGGACGACCGCGCCGATGAGCGGCTGGCCCTCCTCACCGAGCTCGACGCTGCGCTCGAGCACGCGTACGCGCACTTCCTCGCGCTCCGCTGCAAGCCCACCTGGAAGCGCACCGTCGTGCCGGCACTGCGCACCTGGCTCACCGACGGGACCTGACTGTACCCGGTGGATGTGCCGGATCAGCGGCGTGCCTGACAACTTCGCACCGCCCACCACACCGGGGGAGGCCGACGACGCTGCGCTGCAGTACGTGCGCAAGGTCAGCGGTCTCGGCGCGCCCGCCAAGGTCGACCAGGCTGCCTCTACGCGCGGTCGAGGAGATGGCCACCGCCACGGCTCGCCTTCTCGCCGGGCTGCCCGCCCGCGGCGAAGCCCGCACCCGCGAGGGCGAGCACGCACGTCGCCCGAGGCCTGTACCGAGCAGTCGTACAAGTCCTGGGTATAAGCAGTCGTAGATGTCCGCTCAGTAAGAACGGAGATATCGCGACGGCGCTCGTCGGAGACAGGCGCTGTCTGCTTCGTTATGCGGCTTTCCGCCTCGGCGGAGTTGCGAGGCGGCCGTCGATGCCGAAGCGTGCAAGCAGCCTTCCCTGGTGGCTGACGCCGAGCGTGCCGTCGAGGAAC
>JAYTLP010000073.1:0-9317 GCA_043729375.1 Myxococcales bacterium | reverse complement strand
ACGGCGAAGGTGTAGGCCGCGTAGCCGAGGACGCCGTGCACATAGCTCGGGTACTTGACGAGGTGCTTCACGTCGTCGACGAGGCTGCCGTGTTCGAGCATGTTGTTGCGCTTCGGCTCCTCGATGAGGAGACAGAACAGCGCGAGCACGAGGCCGGGACCGCCGCAGACCATGAAGGCGGCGCGCCACCCGTACTTCGCCTCGATGGCGCCACCGATGAGGTAGCCGAGCGCGGAGCCAACGGGCGTGGCGACGTAGAAGATGGCGAGCCAGCGCGACTTCTGCGCCGGCGGCGCGAGGTCGTCGATGATGGTCGGTGCGATGGTGGCGTAGCTGGCCTCGCCGACCCCGACGAGGACGCGCATGAAGATGAGCATGGGCAGGCCGTGCGAGAGCCCCGTGCCTATGGTGCCGATGCTCCACACCGCGACACCGATGGCGATGAGCCCCTTGCGCGAGCCTCGGTCGGCGAGCCGGCCGAAGATCGGGCTCGTGGCGAAATACCCGACGAGGAACACCGTCGCGAGGCCGCCGGCCCACGCGTTCGACAGGTGGTTCTCCTTCTGCATCGGGTCCAGCACGGCCGCGAGCACGAAGCGGTCGAGATAGTTGAGCAGGTTGAGCCCGGTGAACAGGGCAAGGATGGCAGCGGGCGACCGGAGCTTCATGGTGCGACGCCCTCGACGTCTCCGGTCATGGGCGCGAGCATAGCCTAGAGCCCGCACCCCAGCGACTGGGACGCAGGACATGCAGCGATGGACGGGTCACCTGCCGCCTTGTCGAGCGCGCGGAACATGTCCCTGACCGAGCCGCCGGCCGCTCGGTTCACCATCCAGGTCGGCACCGTGCCGGCCGGATCCGCGATCGCCTCGTAGGTGACCCGGGTCGTCCCGTCGGGCAGCGGCAGCATCGTCCAGCTGCCCTCGATGCGGACCATCCGCACGAGCCCGGGCCTCTCTGCGGGGCAGCCCTCGGCCGAGTCGTGAAAGCGGGTCTGCAATCGTCCGTCGGCCAGCCTGGAGAAGTGGAGCAGGACGCAGTAGTCGCGCCGATG
Source organism: Myxococcales bacterium (assembly GCA_043729375.1). Taxonomy (GTDB): domain Bacteria; phylum Myxococcota_A; class Polyangia; order Palsa-1104; family Palsa-1104; genus JBDTCO01. The sequence continues at coordinate 8,263 of JAYTLP010000073.1, read as the reverse complement.
GATGAGCGGCGGATTGATGACGATGTAGAAGTGCGCGGTGTTGCCCTTCGACGACGTGCTGCCGGAGAGACGCCGCGTCTCCTCGGTGGGGGGCATGAAGCTCGGGTAGTGCGCAACATCGCCGATCAGCGCGGCGAGCCGCTGCGCAGGGTGCTTCAGCGTCGCGGTGATGCGGATCTCGCGCACCTTCACGCCGCTCACCGGGCGCGACTCGATCTTCGCGAAGCCATCGTCATCGACCTGTTCCCACGCGCCGTCCTGCGCCGCTGCGCGCGCCACCATGCCGCCGCAAAGGAGCGCGCCCATGACGCCAGCGGAGACGAGCCGCTTCCAGCGGTCCGTCACTCGAGCGGCTCGTGCCAGTGTGCGAGGTGGGGTCGGTCGGTCATGAAAGCTCCAGGTCGTGCGGGTGCCTGACATCTTAGAGCGTGACAGGGTCGTTTCGGTTCGCCGCGAGCGGGCGATTGGATCCTGTTAGGCTGCGCCGCGCCATGACCCGGTGCGCCTCCCTGTCTCTGCTCGTCACCCTGCTTTTCTGCGCCACCGGCACCGCCCGCGCCGACCGGAAGGTCGATGCGTATACCGCCGAGCTCGGCGGCGACAGGGCTTTCGCGAAGGCGACGTACCAGGACGCGCTCGACGCGTACAACGCGAGCTTCACCAGGTATCCAAAACCGCACCTGCTCGCGCGGATCGGCGACTGCCAGCGTCTCCTCGATCGGCCGGCCGATGCGCTCTACAACTACGAGAAGTACCTCGCGAAGGTGTTGCACGGTCCCGAGCGCAAGCGCGTCCGGCGGTATGTGGTCGAGCTGCGGCCGAAGGTCGCCGCGCTGCGGGCCGCAGCCGCCGTCGAGAGGCCCGTGGTCGAGGCGGTGCCGGCACCCCAGGCGCAGGACCCCGAGGCCGTGCCCATGTCGCCGCAAGAGCTCGCCAGGAAGCGGAAGCAGGTCGACATCGCAGTGGCGCACAGCGAGGTGGTCTCCGCCGCGCGTCCGGTCGCGATCGAGCCGCCACCGCCGGGGTTCGACCCTGCCAACTATGTGCGCGATCCGTCCGACCCGCAGATCGCGCCGCCACCCGCGCGGGTCTACCCGGCAGGCTACAAGCCGCCCGTCTACCAGCGCTGGTGGCCGTGGACGATCCTCGGCGCGGGGGTCGCAGCCGGCGTCGCCATCGGGCTCGGCCTCGCCTTCGGGCTGCCGCGCTTCCACTCCGAGCTCCCCGCCGGCGGGCCGCAGGTCCAGGGACTCGGGGTGACTTTCTGATGCGCGCGCTCTTCTATCTCCCCGTCTCCGTCTCGTGCTGGCTGGCCCTCGCGCTCGGAGCAGGCTGCGGCCGGGCCAAAGAAGTCCATCTCACGATCGAGGCGGGTGATCAGGTCAGCGACGCGCAGCTCGCGCAGATCCGCGTGCTGCAGATCGCCGTCCTCGGCGACGAGCCGAGCGCGGTCAGCTATGGCGTCACCGGTGAGCTGGCCGATCGCAAGACCACGTGGATCTACCGCTCGGCCATCGATGGGCGGCTGAAGTTCGAGGTGCTCGCGCGCGACGTCTCCGGCGTGCTCGTCGCGTCGGGCACGTCGCAGATCGTGAAGACGAAGGGCTCACCCGTCTCGGGCAAGGTCGTGCTCGGCCAGGGCCCGCCGCTCCCGACGAAGAACAGGCTCGGCGAGAGCTGCATCGTCGGTGTCGACACGTGCTCGAGCGGCTTCTGTGTCGATGGGGTCTGCTGCAGCTCCGCCTGCGACGGCGGCTGCAACACCTGCAACGGCGTCACGCCCGGCACGTGCACGCTCGCTGTCGCGGGCAGCAACCCGCACAACGGCTGCACGCCCGACCCCTCGAGCCCGTGCACCATGGACGGCGCGTGCGACGGCAAGGGCGCGTGTCGCAAAGCTTCGGAGGGCACGGTGTGCGCTCAGCAGACGTGCTCGCTCGGCATGCTCGTGTCGACCGCCACGTGTGACGGCCACGGCACGTGCGCGCCGCCCGAGATGCGCGCGTGCACGCCATACGCCTGCAACGCGGCCGGCAACGCCTGCGCGACGATCTGCACGGCATCGTCGGGATGCGCGTCCGCCGTGGCGTGCATCACCGGGCGCTGCGGTCAGGTCGGCCTCGGCGCGCGCTGCTTCGCCACCGTCGAATGCAGCGCAGGCAGCTGCGTCGACGGCTACTGCTGCAACGCAGCCTGCGACGGAGGCTGCCAGAGCTGCAAGGAGCTCGGCCACGAAGGCACGTGCACGCTCACCGCGGCCGGCGTGGCAGACCCGCACGGCACCTGCACCGACACGGGCGCCGCGAGCTGCGGCACCAACGGTGAGTGCGACGGCGCAGGCGCATGCGAGAAGTATGGAGCAGGCACGGTGTGCGCAGCGGGGGCCTGCAGCGGGGACGGCAAGGCGTTCTCCGCCACCGCCGTGTGCGACGGCACCGGCGCCGCGTGCCCCGCGCAAAGCCCCGTCGCATGCGGCGCGTATCGGTGCATCACGGACGGCGGGCCCGGCTGCGCGGTGAGCTGCGGGGCATGCACGTACAACGCCTCTGCCGCGCCGCCCTACCAGTCGAGCTGTGCGGAAGGTACGACTTGCACCAACCACTGCGTCGACGCGGCGGCAGCCTACACCTGCGATGGCGCCTGAGGCGCGAACGGCTTCGGCAAGAACCGGAGCAGCGCCAGGCTGGCGAGCCCGATGCAGCCGCACAAGATGAAGTGATGCGTGTAGCCGAGCCGCTCGGCAAGCGGTCCGCTCGCCATCGAACAGAGGCCACTCGCGATGACGATGCAGCTCGCCTGCACCGTGTAGTCCGTCGCGCCGCAGATGGGGCGGCTGTAGTCCATCATCACCGTGAACAGCGTTGCGGTCGCCAGGCTGGACGCGAAGGCCTCGACGAAGAAGATGCACGCCATCTCGCCGCGGCTGAGGGTGAGGGACGCGGCCACCGCGAAGAGGAAGACGGTCGCGCTCTGGAACAGCCCGGCCGTGAGGAGCGCGGTGCGGCGCCGGAGCCGGCTCGCGAGCGCCCCACCGAGCAGAGCACCGAGCAGTCCACCGCCGGAGCCTGCGATGCCGCTGATGCCGCCGATCTCCGCCAAGGAGTGCCCCCGGTCGACGAGGAACGGCCGCAGCACACCGCCGGCGAGGGCCTCGGCCGCCTTGTACGTGAAGAGGATGACGAGCAGCCGCCACATCCCGGGCAGCGTGAGGATGTGAGGGAGCTTCTGCGTCGACTCCTCGCTCTGGGGCGGCGCCTCGCGCACGAGGAGCAGCGGGATGGTCAGAACGATCGTGATGACCGAGAGCAGCTGCAGCGCGCGAGGCAGGCCGACGCGCTCCAGCACCACGAGCACGAGCCCGCCGCTCATCACCATACCGAGGCGGTAGCCCCCGACCTGGACGCCGTTGGCATAGCCGCGCTCCTTGCCGACCAGCATGTCGACTGCGAAGCCGTCCGTCGCGATGTCCTGCGTGGCCGAGATGATGTTCAGCACCCCGAAGCCCGCGAAGAGCAGGACGATCCGTGGCGAGACGCCGAGCGACGACATCGCGAGGAACGCGATGGACGACGCCAGCTGCATCGCGAGGATCCAGCGCTTCCGTCGCGCACGCACCTCGGGCGTGGGGCGCGGCCAGCGATCCACGAGCGGCGCCCAGAGGAACTTGAGCGCCCAGGGCAGGTTCAGCGCCGCTGCCATGCTGATCTTGCTCAGGCTGAAGCCCTGCTTGCGCAAGAGGGCCGGCAAGGTCTGGGTGAAGAACCCGAACGGCAGCGCCTGCGCGACGTACAGCGAGCCCAGCAGCGCGAGCTTGCCGGCGAAGCCGAGGGTGCGTGTGTTGCGCTCGCTCAAATGGGCTCACCTGCTCGCGCGACGCGAACCACGGGTCCTTCGATGCGCAAGCCGTCGCCACGTTCCACGACGGTTTCGCATCGCGCCACGTCTCCGCGCTCGAGCTCGACGAAGACGTCGGCATCGCGGCTCCGCTGCACGAGCGGGTGGCGTCCGCGCGGACCGCAGCCGACGAGCACGTGCTTGCCCTTCTGCGGCATCGGGCCCGATACGATGCGGAACAGCGCCGCGTCGAGCGGCACCAGGTCGCGCTCGTTGGCCAGCACGAGGTAGCTCATCTTCAGCTGTTCCTGGTGGATCTTGGCGAGGTCCGCGAGCTGCTCGAGCTCGGGCGGCGGCTCCCACGCGCGCTCGGCGTGACACCAGTCGCTCTCCTTGACGAGCGCGGGACACGCCGACGAGACGAGGCACGGCGCCAGGATCTGCGCCGACTGCGCCAGCTCGTCGCGGAGCGAGAGGAGGGCCCGCGACGTCTCGCGCAGCGCCGGCTCGATGATGACGAGCCGGCCGGCCGGGGCGAGGCGGCAAAGGAGCGACCGCACGAGCGCGACGCGACGTCCGGGCGCGCGTGCGCCGGCGCCGAGGTACAGCTCGTTCAGCACGTGCCCGAGGAGGATCGTGTCGAACGGCCCGTCGGGCAGCGGGTCGCCCGACTGCGCATCCCACGTCTGCGTGACGAGCTGCTTCGTGTCGTCGATGCGGCGCCCGAGCGAAAGCGCGCGATCGGAGCGATCGAGCGCGCGCACCGACGTGGCGCCGCGATCGAGCGCGGCCCAGGTCATCGGCAGCGGCCCCGCGCCGAGATCGAGCACGCGCCCGAGGGGCCGCGGGCCCAGCTCGCCGAGGACCGACGACGCCTGACCGTAGGAGCGGGGCCAGTAGAACAGCAGATACGCACCGAGCAGCGTCGGGTCGTCGAGGTAGCGCGCGCCAGCGAGATCGCGATCGCGCGTGAGGCCCGCGGAGATGCGGGCGATACCGTCCACGAGCTGAGTGCGCTCCTGCGCGGTCAGCGGACCATCGTCGCCCCCGCGCCACGCGCCCCGTAGCTTCTGCCACTTCGCGAGAAGGAGGCTCATGACAGCGACAGCCCCACGCGCCTGCGCGCGACGAGGCAGCCATCCCCGCCCGCGGGCAGCGAGGAGCAGGTGTCGGGCCGGTCGGCGTAGATGTCGCACGCGAAGCGCTCGCGACCCTGCAGCGCCGCGCAGCGATCCTCGCCGTACTGCGGCGCTCGACGGAGCTCGTACGTGGCCCCCCCGGTCGCCTCGGTGACCACGACCAGCTGTGGGTGGCGCGTCAGCACCACGTCGTCGGGCTCGCAGGGCACGAGGTCGTAGCCGCTGCGGCAGCAGGCGCCGCAGCGCTGACAGTCGAGCGTCGGTGTGTGCCGGGTGCAGCCGATGGTCGCATCGCTCACGGCGACCGGCGCGTCGGCCGCGACGCAGTTCCCCTCGTCGAGCCACGCGCAGCCGCCGCAGCGCAGGTCCTCGCGCAGCGCCCCACCGCTCGCGTGCAGCGCGACGCCGAGGGTGACTGCGGTGCCACGCAGGGCCGTGCCGAGAGCGCGCTCGAACGGGGGCCGTCCGGCGCGCGTCGCGGCGTCGCGCGCCATCGACGCGGAGGCGTCATCGCCGGCGAGTGCGTCGTCGGGGAGCGCCTCGAAGAAAGGCCGCACGACGGTGGTCGGGTGGAGGAAGCGGCGCAGCCCGTGGGCGCCCGCGAGGTGGGCTTGCAGGCGTACCGCCGCCTTTTCACGCTCGTCGTCGAACGGGTCGGCGCCGGTGTTGTCGAGGCCCCAGTCGGCCACGTTGCGCCGGTCCGGCCCCTGCACGAGCAGGTGACAGAGCTCGTGGAGCACGAGCTGCGCGAGCGAGTCGTCGGCGTCGAGCGTGTCGTCAGGCGAGATGTGCAGACGTGCGCCATCGAAGTGCACGTAGCTGTCTCCCCCGCGCACCACGGGCAGGTCGAGCGCATCCGCGCACGCGATCCAGATCGAGTCGAGGCCCGGCAGCGCCATCGGGACAGACGCTAACCGAGACCCGCTAGGATGTCGTCATCCATGCGACACCCTAGCGTCCTCTCCTATGCCGGCTGCAGCACGTGCAAGAAGGCGCTGTCCTGGCTCGCAGCCCACCACATGGCGCCGAAGGTCCGGCCCATCGTCGACGAGCCGCCGACGCGCAGCGAGCTGAAGGCGTGGATCCCGAAGAGCGGTGTGCCCGTCCGACGCTGGCTCAACACGTCCGGTCTCAGCTACCGGGCCCTCGGCGGCAAGGCAGTGTTCGACGCCATGACCGATGCGCAGATCGTCGATGCGCTTTCCGTCGATGGCAAGCTCGTGCGCAGGCCCGTGCTCGTCGATGGAGACACGGTGCTGGTCGGCTTCGACGAGGAGGCCTACGCCGCCCTCACCGGCTCGCGGCGGAAGTGAGGTGCGCGACGTATGCGTCGGTGTCGACATTCGACGTCACCTGGCGCGCGGTGGTGAGGAGAATCGTTTCGTCGGCGAGACGTGCAGGGTGCGCCTGCACGAAGCTGCCGGCTTCCGGGGGGTGGAAACGACCTGCTTCGGCCCCATCGTGCCGTCGATGGAGACGACGCGCCGGGTGAGGACGCAGGCCATGTCCTGCCTGGACGCCGGAACCCAGGAGCTGCGGCGCCCCATACGTCGTCCCGTCGCCGAGCGCGAGCTGCTGTTGCCCACCTCCCAGATATGCGGGAGCCGAGCTGCTCGTGGTTTTTGAAGGGCGCCGCATGGTCGCCGAGCCAGGCGTCGAGGTTCTCGCGGCACACGGCGAGACGCAGCTTGGGCAGCTGCGCCGGTGACCAATAGAACCGATTATTCCAACTCTGGTAAACCATCGGCCCTTACGACGTCAGGCCGCGCATGAACGTCTTTTACTTCTCACGCCGGAGTGTGAGCTGCCAGCCCCGGTGCACCTCTGTCATTGCATCGCCGAACACGGATACGAACGCATCGAGCGCGACCTTCGGGCGCACGGCGGAGTTCGTGTCGGAGGCGTAGTCGTCGAAGGTGACGAGCGCGCCGACCTTGAGGAGCCGGTAAGCCAGGACCGCGTCCTCGAGGACATCGCGAGGGAGGTGGGAGCCGTCGACATAGATGTAGTCGAATGCGCCGAGAGGGAGGGTGCGCATGACCTGCTGCGAGGAACCCACGATCGTCTCGATCTTGTGGGCCTGGCCGCTGCACGCGAGGTTGGCGCGGAACTGCGCCTCGAGCGACCGCTCCGCGTTCGAGAGCGTCGCGACCGGTTGCCCCCCCGAAGTCGAACGTGTCGACGCAGGTGAGCCGCGCGTCTTCGTGCGTGAGCACGTTCTCGCAGAGCCAGACGGCGGAGTGGCCCTCGGCGGCGCCTATTTCGAGGCAGCGAGCCGGGCGCCCGACGAGGCCTGCGAGATCGCGCTTCCACTGTTCGGCAAAGCCAGAGACGAAGTCGCTTGTGAACCGCATCTCGCCCCGCCGGAAGTGGTCGGGCAGCACCTCGAGGACTGCCTCGAGCTCCGCACCCACCGACGCGGGGAAGTCTGCGCGCTCCCTCAGCCGCACCAGCAGCGACCGAAGGTTCACCGCCGCCCCGGGGCGGTTGCCGAAGTCGAGCAGGCCCCGGTCCCGCGCCTCGCGATCGGGGGCGATCGACCCGAGCTCACCGAGGACGCGCGCGATGACCTCGGCCGAGATCTGCGTCGCCGCGAGTTGCCTCGCGATAGTCATCGCGAGGATTGGAAAGCGCGCCAGGAGCTTGGCGTCAATCGGCGTCAGGGACGAGGTCATGGGCGAAAGTCTATGATCGAATGGTTCGAGCGAGCACGCGGGTCCGAGTACGCGCGCCGTGTCCCGAGCAGTCTGTTCATGCGCGGGCTGACGTCGTGGCGGCCGATGATCCCGGCCGCCAGAGACGGATGATCGCCTCTGAGGGCATCGCTCCCCGCGGTTGGCCGCGCGTCATCCAACTCCGTCAGAAAGTGCGGGTCGGAACGCGACCCGCCTGCATGCAGCGAGAATCCGTCGACCCAAGAGCAGCGATGGCGCTGTCTTGCGCGAGCACTGTCGTTCGCGGCCTGCGTGCCGGCAGCCAAGGATGGAGCGTCTCGACATAGCCCTGAGCCATGGCGGCGGCGCAATCATCGAAGGGCGTCTCCGATTCGCCGTCATCGAGCCGGGCGCACAGGGTGGGCACCTTGCGGGCGTTTTTTGATTGATCGAGTCGACCTCCGCATCCGTCGTCGCGCCCAAGTGAACGAACCGGAGCGCGGCGGCCGAGTCGCCACCGGTCGCGCGAAGACGCCATGCGGAACCAGACTGTGGAAATAGACGTCGAGACGCAGCGCGCTCGAGAAACGCTGGATGAACGTGACCGCTACGAGCTGCGCTGAGTCTCCCGCGGAA
>JAYTLP010000072.1:0-9334 GCA_043729375.1 Myxococcales bacterium | reverse complement strand
CACCCCGAGGTCGAGCCTCTCATCCGTGCCGCAGAGGAAGCGTGCGCGCTTGCAAGGAAGCATGGTGCCGACGGCGTCGAGGCCGTCGTGCGCACCGGTTCCGAGCTGTCCGTGAAGGTCCGCGTTGGCGAGATCGAGCTCCTGCAGGAGGCGTCGTCGAAGGCGCTCGGCCTGCGTATCTTCCGCGACCTGCGCACCGCGCTCACGTACACGTCCGACTTCACCCCCGACGGCATCGAACGGTTCGTACGAGATTCCGTGGCGCTCGCGAAGCTCGCCGAGCCCGACGAGCTGAATCGTCTGCCCGATCGCGAAGATCTCGCAACGAGCCAGCCCGACCTCGAGCTCTACGACGAGCAGGTCCTCAGCATCGATGCCAAGCAGGCCATCGAGCGCTGCCGGGTGGGCGAGGCCGCGTCGCGCGCGTACTCCGACAAGATCACCAACAGCGAGGGCGCCTCGTACTCTCGCACCGTCGGCGCGAGCGCCTTTGCCACGAGCGACGGCTTTCGCGGCGGCTATCGCGGCAGCTACCAGTCGCTCACCGTCGAGCCCATCGCCGACGACGCCGACGGCAAGAAGCGCAACGGCTACTGGTGGACGGGCAACCGCTTCCTCCACAAGCTCGAGTCGCCCGAGTCCGTCGGGCGGGAGGCTTCGCGCCGCACGCTCGCCAAGGTCGGCGCCGACAAGATCGACACGGGCGAGCTGCCCATTGTGTTCGACCCCGACGCGGGTCGCGGAATCCTCGGGCTCGTCCTCGGGGTCATCTCGGGCGGGGCCATATACCGCAAGTCGAGCTACCTGCTCGATCGCGAGGGTACGCAGATCGCATCGCCGCTCGTGCATCTCAGCGACGACCCGCTCATCAAGAGCGCACCGGGCTCCCGACCGTATGACGGCGACGGCCTGGCCGGGCGCAAGAACCACGTTGTCGACGGCGGCGTGCTCAAGACCTACCTTCTCGACGTCTACTCGGCGCGCAAGCTCGGCCGCAAATCGAACGGCTGCGCGAGCCGCAGCGTCGGCGGCTCACCCCACGTCTCGAGCTCCAACTTCGTGATGCAGCGCGGCACGACGCCGAAGGCGCAGGTCGTCGGCGACGTGAAACGCGGCCTCTACGTCACGTCGATGATGGGCTTCGGCTTCAACGCGGTGACGGGCGACTTCTCCCGCGGCGCCGAGGGCTTCCTCATCGAGGACGGCAAGCTCGGCCGCCCCGTCGGCGAGATCACCATCTCCGCCAACCTCGACGACATCCTGAAGCGCATCGAGGCCGTCGGCGACGATCTCGACATGCGGAGCTCCACCGCCTGCCCCACCTTCCGCGTCGCCCGCATGACCGTCGCAGGCCGCTGAGACTCCTCTGAGGGCTCGACCGGCGCCGCGAGCTGGCTCGCCGGAGGAAGCGTGCGCATGCCGCGCCGGCCGAGCCGTGGTTCAGCGGCGGAGGAGCGGGTAGACCTTCGCGACGATGGCGTCGTGCAGCAGCCCGTTCGAGGCGATGAGCCCGTCCACGTTGGCGAGCTCCTCGGCGCGATAGTCGATGGGCAGGCCGCGAGCGGTCGTGAGCCGGCCCCCGGCCTCGTGGAGCAGGACCTCGGGGCCGAGCGTGTCCCAGCGCTTCGAGTGCCCTGCGGGGTTGACGTAGAGGTCGCGCTCGCCGCGGGCAATGAGGCCGAGCTTGAGGCCTACCGAGCCGACGTTGAGCTCGTCGGAGATGCCGAGCACGGCGCGCACCTTCGTGATGGCATCGTCGCGGTGCGACTTCGACGCGACCATGCGCAGCTCCTCCGTGCGGTCCACCGTCGAGACGCGACAGACGCGGTCCTCGTTGCCTACTCGCACGACGCACCCCTCGCCGCGCACGGCGAAGTAGAGGCGGTCGGCCCTCGGCTGGTACACGACGCCCAGCATCGGCACGTCGCCGACGAGGAGGCCGATCATCGTGGCGTAGCCGTCATCGCCGCGAATGAAGTCCTTCGTTCCGTCGATGGGGTCGATCATCCACACGCGCTCGCGGGTGAGACGCGTGCGATCGTCCGGCGCCTCCTCGCTCAGGACCGCGTCGGCGGGGAACGCCGCGCGCAGGCCATCGACCACCAGCACGCTCGCCTGGCGGTCCGCTTCGGTGACCGGTTCGTCTTCTGCCTTGCGGTCGACGGCGAGGCCCGCCGACTGCATGCCCATGGCGAGCTGACCCGCGCGGCGCGCGAGGTCGCACGCGAGCTCGAGCTCTTGCTGGAAGGCGGTCAACCGACCTCGACGATGCCGTGGCTGAGCACCGGCTGGTTGGCCTGGTTCACGACGTTCACGAGGTATCGTCCGTCGGGGAGCTTCCAGCCGCGTGTCGTGATGCTGTCGCCGGGAACGACCGTGCCGGAGAAGCGCGCGCCGAAGCTCCGGAGCTTGTCGGGGTGGCCATCGCACGCGCCGCGCACGATGGCGCGACCCGCGTAGCCGTACGTGCAGAGCCCGTGGAGGATCGGGCGCTCGAAGCCTGCGAGCTTCGCGAACGCGGGGTCAGCGTGTAGCGGGTTCAGGTCGCCAGAGAGGCGATACAGGAGAGCCTGCTCGGCGGGGATCAGCTCGGTCTGCTCGAACGCGGGCGCGGAGGCCGGGATCTCGAGCTTCTCCTGCTCGGGGCCGCGCTCGCCGCCGAAGCCGCCCTCGCCGCGCACGAAGATCGAGAACGAGTTGTCGAACACCGGCACGCCGCTTTCGTCGACGGTTGCGCAGTCGACCGCGACGAGAGCGCCTTTCCCCTTGTCGTAGATGCCGCGGATGGTGGAGCGGCTCTGCAGCGTGGCCGCGGGCGGGATCGGACGGTGCAGCACGATGCGCTGCTCGCCGTGGAGCACCTTCTCGAGCGGGGCCTCGACGCGCAACAGCACATCTATGAGCGAGGTGAAGCAAGGAACCGCGGCGAACGTCGGCAGCACCTTCGGCCCGCGCCCTTCGTAGAGGTAATCCAGCTCGTCCGCTTTCGCGCCAACGCCGAGCGCGTACAGAACGACGTCCTTCCACGTGTACTCGAACGCCAGGGGGGCAGATGTCTTACCGACGAGATCGTGTTTCAACGCCATACCTTCTCATACCAAATCGTGTGCGCCGAGTCGAAGGTGATATGGTTGGAGTCTACATGTCGAGTGCGCTGGACGACGCGATGTCGTTCGTGAACGGGATGTCCGATGCAGCGGTGTTGCTCGATGCGGAGCAGCGCATAGTGCATTTCAATCCGGTGTACGTGACCATGACGGGGCAGCGTCTCAGGGTGCTGGAGCGCACCATCGCCGACGGCCGCGAGCCGCTCCTCGCGCCAGCGCTCGAGGGTGGGCTCGCGGGGCAACGCGCGAGCTGCCTGCAAACGCAGCAGCCGCTCCGGCTCGCCGAGCTCGCGCTCGAGACGGAAGGTGGTCAGGCGCTCACCGTGCTCCTCACGATGATCCCCATCGTGCACGACGACGTCTCGGTCGGCGTCGTCGAATACATGCGTGACGTCACCGACGATGCGCGCGTGCAGCTCCGCTATCGTGAGCTCCTCGCACTCGAGCAAGCCCGCGCCGCCGAGCTCGAGCGGCAGGTCGTCGAGCGCACCAAGGAGCTCCAGGTTGCGCTCGACGAGGTCACGCGCCTCTCGCGCACGGATCCGCTCACCGGTCTGCTCAACCGGCGGTCGTTCGGCGACCACGCCGGCCAGGCCCTCGCGCTCGCGGGGCGGCACGGTCGCAGCCTCGCGCTCATCATCGGTGACCTCGACCACTTCAAGCGCGTGAACGACACCTTCGGTCACGGCGTGGGCGATCAGGTGCTCGTGGCCACGTCGAAGGCCATGGTCGGTGCGGTACGCGACACCGACCATGTCGCCCGCTTCGGCGGAGAAGAGTTCGTCGTGCTCCTCGCGGAGACCGACTCCGCCGCGGTCATGGACGTGGCCGAGCGCATCCTCGCGTCCATCCGCCGCATCGATATGCACGCACTCTCGCCGTCCGCGGTGGGCTCGCCCACAATCAGCCTCGGCATCGCGATCTTCCCCGAACACGGCAAGACGGTGGACGAGCTCGTTTCGAACGCCGACCTCGCGCTTTACCACGTGAAGGAGAACGGCAGGAACGGCGCCGTGATCTTCACGGATGGACTGATGAGCGAAGGCACCGAGCCCGGCATCGAGCAGGCGCTCGCCCTCGCAGGCCCGCCGCGCCATCGCGTGCTCGCCATCGGGGGCGAGTGGCTGGTCAGCAGCGGCTTTCGCGCGGTGATCGACGCGAAGATGGACGTCCTCCACGCGACGGACGTCGCCACCGCAGCGTCGATGTGCCGGCAGCGACAGTTCGACGTGGTCATTGCCGGGCACAAGGAGGGCCAAGAGAGCGGGATCGAAGCGCTCGGCGCCACCCTCGGCGACTCGCCCGCCGCGCTCCGCCTTCTCGTCATCGACGACGAGGAGCTGTTCCTCGACTCGCGCGGCTCCGGAGCGGCGCTGGTCGACTACTATCTCCTTCATCGCGACGTGAAGGCGCACCTCGAGGCTGCCATCGACGACGGCCTTGCGCGCAAGGACGTGACGCGCCAGCTCCTCCTTCGCGGGGGCACGGCGATGACGGGCGCGTACACGCAGCACGTCGAGCGCCTCGAGAAGCTCATCACCGATGAGGCCCTGCACTTCGCGTATCAGCCCATCGTCCACACCGCGACGCGCCTGCCCTTCGCGGAAGAGGCGCTCTGTCGCGCCGAGGATCCGCTGTTCAGGAACCCGACGGTGCTCTTCGACGCGGCGATCCAGCGCGGCGCGATCTGGCGGCTCGGTCGGCTCGTGCGCGCCATCGCGCCCCGGGTGCTCGCGAAGCTGCCGCCCGACCGCTTGCTCTTCGTCAACCTGCATCCCGCGGAGGTGAGCGACCCGGAGCTCGAGCGTTCCGTCGATCCGCTGCTGGCCTCGCGAATCGTCTTCGAGCTCACCGAGCGCGGCGCGATCGGTGATTTCGACAGGTTCCGCGAGCAGATCGACAAGCTCCGGGCGCTGGGCTTCCGCATTGCGCTCGACGATCTCGGCGCCGGGTACGCCAGCCTGAACGCCGTCGCCTTGCTCGAGCCCGACTTCCTCAAGATCGACATGGCAATCGTGCGCGGCATCGAGGAGTCGCTCTCGCGCACGCGGCTCGTGCGTCGCATCGTCGAATTTGCCGACGATCAGGGCATCCGGGTCATCGCAGAAGGCGTGGAGACCGAGGCCGAGGCAGAGACGGTGCAGTCTCTCGGCTGTCACCTCATGCAAGGCTACCTGTTCGGCCGTCCGCGCCCGCTCTGACCTGCGTTCACGTCGACAGCTCGTCCATCGCGTGCTGCATCGCGGCCTGCACCTCGGCCGACGCCTCGAGCGCCGGCACGTGCGAGCCGAAGTGCATCGGAGGCAGGATGCGGAGCCTGATGCGAAAGGGCAGCGGCAGATACGGTATCGCGGGGCCGAAAGCGAGTCCCCACGGTAGCGCGAGCGCGAGCGGAAAGCGCTCCGTTCGCATGTGCTTCTTGAGGTTCAGCCGGCGCGCGATGCGCTTGCCCTCCGAGAAGATGTAAGCGCTCCGATGCGCACCCTGCGCGACGATGGGCACGATCGGCACGCCGCCTGCTCGCGCGGTGTCGACGTAGCCGTTGCGCGGCAGGATGAGCACCCGGTTGCGGTCGGCGAAGGTGCGGTAGGCGTCGATGTCACCGCCCGGGTAGACGAGCACGCTGCCGCCGGCCGCGAACACGACGAGCGCGTTCTTGCGTGTCGCTGCGACGGCGCCGAAGCGCCCGATCACCTTGCCGAACGGCGTGAGGATGCGCATCGCCAGGTCGTGCGCGAGCGCATAGAGCGGATATGCGGGGCCGAGCTGCCGCCATAGTGTCGACAGAGTGCACGCGATGTCCGGGCCGGAGACGCCGCCCGAGTGGTTGCCCACGAAGAGGGCCGGCGTCCTCGGGACGTGCTCGAGGCCTTCCACCTCGAGTCGGAGATAGTGCCTGCACAAAGTCTCCGCGAAGGGGAGCACCGACGCGATGAGAACGGGCGATCTTGCGTCGCGCGGATCGAGGTGGAGCACGCTCATCGGGACGGCATCGCACGTACGGGCCGAGCGAGCTACGATCCTGCGTATGTCCGACCTCCCGCGACGCTTCGACCAGGCCGAGTTCGAGCGCATCCTCCGCCGCGCCGTCGAGCTGCACTCGGAGGACGGGGATCGCCACTTCGACCAGGCAGACGTCGTGTCGGCCGGCCACGAGCTCGGCATCCCGGACCGCTACACGCACGCCGCCGCGCGCGAGGTGCTGGGGCCCGACGCCATGCCTCACGTGGAGCGGCCCGCCAGCGCGACCGCGCGAATCGAGCGGACGGAGCAGACCCTCGTGCTGACGGCGCCACCCCTCGGCCTTCAGGGTCGAAGCGCGCGCGAGCTGTTCGTGGGCACCATCTGGCTGGGTGCGCTGTTCGTGTGGGCTAGCGAGGTCGCGCGCTCGAGCCTCGGCCTCGCGCTGCTGGCGCTGCCCTTCGTGTTGCTCGCGCTTGCCCGGCTCGGGCCGCTGGTCCGCGCAGCGACCGAACACGTTGAGCTCCGGCTCACGGAGCGCTCGGGCGAGCTGCTGCGCACGTTCGGGCCGATTCGTTGGCGCCAGGCGATCGACCCCACCCACCTCGTCATCCGTCTGGCCCGCGAGGCCGATGGCGCGATGGATCCGCACCACCACCTGCTCCTCGAGGATCGTCACACACGCGCGAGCGTGCTGCGGCGCCGGCAGGCAGCAGAGCTCATCTGGATCGACGCAGAGCTCAATTCCTGGCTGGCGAAGGCGAAGAAGACCTCGAGCAAGACTTGAGGTTGTGAGCGTGCTACGGCGCGCCTGCGGCGGACGCCTCACTCGTCTCCTCTTGCGCGAGCTCACCGAGCACCTCGCTGGCGAGCGTCTCGCGGGGCTGCATCTCGTCGAGGCGCCCCATGGCCCGCAGCAAAGGCCAGCGCAGTGTGGCGAACACCACGATGACGATCGTCCCGACGCCGCCCAGCAGCACCGAGCCGATGGGCCCGAGCAGCGCCGCCGTGGTGCCCGACTCGAACTCGCCCAGCTCGTTGGAGAGCCCGATGAAGACGAAGTGCACCGCGCCCACGCGCCCGCGCAGCCGGTCGGGCGTGAGCACCTGCTCGAGCGTGCGGCGGATGACGACCGACAGTGCGTCGAACACGCCGGTCAGAAACAGCAGAGCGAGCGACAGCGCAAACGAGCGTGACAGCCCGAACCCCAGTGTTGCCAGCCCGAACCCGGCCACGGACAGCAGCAACACGTGCCCGGAGCGCTGCCACGGCGGCAAGCGGGTCTGCACCATCGCCGTCAGTAGCGCGCCGACCGATGGCGCCGCAAGCAGGAGCCCGAGGCCGTGCGGGCCGACGTGCAGGATGTCCTTGGCGAAGATGGGCATGAGTGCCGTCACCCCGCCGAGCAGCACGGCGAAGAGATCGAGCGTGATGGCAGCAAGCAGCTCTTTCGCGCGGAAGACAAAGTGCAGCCCCGCACGCAGATCCCGCGCGTTGCGCGGACGCACCGTGACGGGCCGCGACCTGGTCGGGAGCTGCCACACGATGAGCGCAAATACAGTCGCTGCGACCGCCTCGATGACGTACAGCGGCGTCGCGCTCTTCAGCAGGCCGAGCAGAAGGCCCGCGATCGCCGGGCCCGCTGTGGCCGAGAGCTGCAGCGCAGTGGAGCTCCACGCGTTGACCTCGCTTAGCGCGGCGGTCGGCACCATCTCGGGCAGCAGCGCGGATACCGCCGGCGACGCGAAGGCCGTGGCGATGCCCGACACGAAGAGCAGCGCGTACACGTACGGCACCGGCGCCTGCTCGTACGACACGATGGCGAGGCCGACCGCGACCAGCGCCTGCACGAGGCTCGTGAGCGCGCCGATCAGCCTGCGGGGGTAGCGGTCTGCGAAGTCGCCGGCGACGAAGACGAGCCCCACGACGGGCACCACTTGCACGAGCCCGACCATGCCGAGCGCGAACGCCGAGTGCGTTCGCTCGTAGAGCTGCCACCCGATGGCGATGGACAGCATGCTCCGACCGAGCACGCTGACGAGGCGTCCGAGTACGAACGGCAGGACACCTGCAATGCGGAGCGAAGACACGCGCTCACTCTACGGCGGCCCGATGATAGGTTGAAGTCATGTCGCGCCTCACCGCCATCGAAACCACGCTCCGCGCAGCGCTCGCGCCGGTGCACCTCGAGGTGGTGAACGAGAGCCACATGCACTCCGTGGCCCCGGGCTCGGAGACGCACTTCAAGGTGGTGGTCGTCGCGCCGTCGTTCGAGACGCTCGGCCTCCTCCAGCGGCATCGCAAGGTGAACGAGCTGCTCGCCAGCGAGCTCGCAGCCGGCTTGCACGCGCTGTCCATTCATGCGCTGTCGCCGTCCCAGTGGGAGGCGGGCGGCCACGACCTCACCTCGCCCGCCTGCCGCGGCGGCATGGGCAAGTAGCTACCGGAGCTGCGGGCCCGCGGGCCTGCGAAGCGCGTCTTCGAGGATGCGCGTGATGAGCTGGTCGTAGGTAATCCCGGCCGTGAGCGCCGACTGCGCGAAGTCCTCGTCGTGCGCCAGCGACGGGTTCGGGTTGGCCTCGATGACGACGAGTTCGCCGTCGGGCTGCAGCTTGAGGTCGAGCCGGCCGGGGCCGCGGATCTGCAGCACGCGCGCGACGATGCGTGCGGTCTTCTGGATGTGCTCGAGCACGCCGTCGGGTAGTGCCGCAGCAGGACCGTTCTTGATGCCCCATTTCTTGCGGTAGGCGTCGTCCCACTTCGCGTTGAAGGTGGCGATCTTCGGGGCGTCGTCGGCCACCTTCGTGAAGAAGATCTCGCGCGGCGGGAGGACGACGGTGGTGCGACTGCGCAGCATGCCGACGTAGAGCTCGCGGCCCTCGATGTACTCCTCGATGAGGGCGTCGGTCTTGATGCGCTCGTGGATGAACCTGGCGCGCTCGAGCGCCTCGGCCTCGTCGCGGACGAACGATGCCTGCGCGATCCCGTCCGAGCCCTCTTCGCCGATGGGCTTCACGAACGCGGGGTAGCGGAAGCGGCGCAGCTTGCCGAGCGGTCGACGCCTGGACGATACGACGCCGCGAGCGACGCGCACGCGGTGGTACGCGAGGAGTTTCTTCGCGAGCGACTTGTCCTTGCACAGCATGAGCGAGCCCGGCCCGGAGCCCGTGTAGCGCGTCTTCATGAGCTCGAGCAGCGCCGGGATGTTCGGCTCCTGGGCGCGATTCGCAGCGAACGACTCCGACAGGTTGAAGACGATGTCGGGC
>JAYTLP010000071.1:0-3781 GCA_043729375.1 Myxococcales bacterium | reverse complement strand
CGCGGACGTGGTCCTCGCGCTCTGCCTCGAGCCCACCGACAACCGCATCGAGGCCGGCTGCGTCGGCGGCCTGCACGCACGCGTGACGGTGCCGGGTCGGCGCGCGCACAGCGCGAGGCCCTGGCAGGGAAAGAACGCGCTGCATGCCGCGGCCGAGCTCCTCGGCGCGCTGCGCGATCGCGAGCGACGCGAGGTCGTGATCGACGGGCTCACCTTCTACGAGGTGCTGAGCGCCACGCAGGCCAGCACCGAGAACTCGCGCAACGTCGTGCCCGACCGCTTCGTCATCAACCTCAACTTCCGCTTCGCGCCGGGCCGGCCGAGTGCCTCCGCCATCGAGGAGCTGCAGACCTTCGTGGCCGTTCACGCACCGGGTG
The DNA here is from genome assembly GCA_043729375.1 of Myxococcales bacterium. Taxonomy (GTDB): domain Bacteria; phylum Myxococcota_A; class Polyangia; order Palsa-1104; family Palsa-1104; genus JBDTCO01. The sequence continues at coordinate 3,404 of JAYTLP010000071.1, read as the reverse complement.
CGACCGTCGACATCATCGACGTCGCACAGTCGGGTGCGGTCCGGCTCGACCAGCCGGCGCTGCAAATGTGGATGACCGCGCAGCAGCTCACCGTCGCTGCGAAGCAGGCGTGGACCGACGTGGCGCGGCTCACCTCGCGAGGCATCGCCGCCGTGAACTTCGGGCCGGGCGAGACCGCGCAGGCACACCAGGCCCGCGAGTCCATCTCCATCGCGGCGCTGGCGGTGCACCACGAAGCCATGCGCGCCCTCCTTCACATGGTGGCTCACCCGTGAACCCACGCCTCGTCTCGATCCAGCCGTCGATGATCCGCGAGATCAACGGCAAGAAGCGCGCATCTTCGATCGATCTCGGGCTTGGTGAGCCCACTCTCTTGCCCGCGATGGAGCCGCTCGAGCGTGCGCTCGACTGGGTCCGGGCCCATGGCAGCCCTTACTCGCCGAACGCGGGCTTGCCCGAGCTGCGCGAGGCGGTCGCGTCTTATCACGCCTACCCGGGCCTCGACGACGCATCGCAGGTCGGTATCACCGTCGGCTCGCAGGAGGCGCTCTCCGTCGCCATTCTGTCCCTGTGCGATCCAGCGCTCGACGAGGTGCTCGTCATCGAGCCCGCCTATCCGCTGTACGCGAAGCTGTGCGAGCTGTTCGGTGTTCGCGCCCGATCCGTGTCACTCGAGGCGGCCGACGACTTCGCGCCGCGCGCCGCGACGGTCCTTGCCGCCCTGTCCCCGTCGACACGCGTGATCGTCATCGCTTCGCCGTCGAACCCGACCGGACGCGTGTGGCCCGTGGAGGAGTTGCGTGCGCTCGCGGCCGGGCTTGCCGCGCGCCCTGGAGCGCCTCCTTACCTCGTGTCCGACGAGGTCTATCGCGAGCTCTACTTCACGCCCGAGCCGCCTGCGTCGCCCGCCGCTTTCTGGCCGCACACCGTCGTCGTCGGAAGCATCTCGAAGAGCTGCTCGCTGACGGGCCTGCGCATCGGCTGGTTCATCGCCCCGAAGGCCGTGGCGCCACAGCTTCACAAGGCCCACCAGTTCCTCGTCTCGAGCACCAACACCTTCGGCCAGCGCGCGGCGGTCGAGCTCTTCGCGCGCCCGTCGCTCATCACGAGCCAGCGCAGCCAGTACATCTCGCGCCTCGACTCGATGAAGAGCGTCCTGTTCGAGCGTGGCGTGCACCACCTGCCGGCCGAGGGTGCGTTCTACTGCTTCGCGAAGCTCGACGGTCCCCTCGCCCACGACTCGCACGCCTTCTGCCTCGCGCTGCTCGACCAGCACGACGTGGTGACCATCCCCGGCATCGCGTTCGGTGCCGAAGGCTGGGCGCGGCTCTCGTTCGTCGGCGAGCACGATCAGATCGCGAGGGGCACGCGACGTTTCGCAGCATTCTGTGGGAAGCCCGACATCGTTCGAACGAGCTGAATGAGCGAGCGCCTCCGCTTCGACCGCCACGAGCTCGCCGGCGCGTTCGGCGACATCGGCACCGACCTGCCGCTGCTCATGGGCCTCGTCACGATCTGTCACCTCGATCCGGCCGGCACGTTCGGGATCTACGGCCTGCTGCAGATCCTGACGGGCATGTTCTACGGCCTGCCGATGCCCGTGCAGCCGCTGAAGGCGATGGCGGCCATCATGCTGAGTCGCAAGCTCTCGCCGGGCACCCTCACCGGCGGCGGCCTCGTCGTGGGCGTGGTGATGCTGCTGCTGTCGCTGTCCGGCCTGCTCGAGCGGGTTGCGAGGGTCGTCCCCCGCGCGGTCGTGCGAGGCATCCAGGCGGGCCTCGCGCTGACGCTCGGCAAGCTCGCGATCGGCACCTACGCGCTCGCGGACGGCCGGCGCGGTCTCGTGCTCGCCGGCGTCGCGCTCGCGGTCTACGTGCTCGCGCGGCAGCAGAGGAAGGTGCCCGCCCCGCTCATCGTCATCGGCCTCGGCGTCGCGTACGCGCTCGCGTACGGGTCCCCGCTCGCCAGCGCGATGCATGCATTTGGGCTGCACCTGCCGACGCCACGGCTGCCCACGCTCCACGAGCTGAAGATCGGAGCTCTCGTGCTCGCCATCCCCCAGCTCGCGCTCTCGCTCGGCAACTCCGTCATCGCAACGAGCGCCGCGACCCGCGACCTGTTCCCCGACCGCGCGCTCTCGGTGAAGAAGATCGGCATCACGTACGGCCTCATGAACCTCGTGGGACCACCGCTCGGCGGCGTCCCGACGTGTCATGGCTGTGGCGGCCTCGTGGGGTTCTACAACTTCGGCGCGCGCACCGGCGGCGCACCCGTGATCTACGGCTCGATCTTCGTGGTGCTCGGCCTGCTCTTCGCGCCGGGCCTAGCAGAGGTGGTGCGACTGTTCCCCATGCCCATCCTCGGGGTCGTGCTCTTCATCGAGGCGCTCGCGATGCTGCGACTCACGCGCGACGCGACCCGGACCTGGCGCGAGCTCGTCGTGATGCTCGCCGTCGTCTCGGAGGTGCTGTTCGCACCGGGTGGATACGCCGTCGCGCTCGTCGGTGGCGTGCTGCTCGCCTACCTGCTCGAGCGCGTACCGCGCCGCATACCTGCCTGACAGTGCGGGCAGTACACGGTGGTCCGCGCGGCCTGCGTGATCTTGACGAGCGTCGTGCGGCAGCGCGGACAGGACTCGCCCGCGCGGCCGTACACGAGGAACGGATTCGGCGCGCCGGCCTCCTCCACGTAGGTGATCTGCGGGCCGCTCTCGTGCGCGAGCGTGCGCCGGATGCTCTCGTCGATGCCACGCGCGACGGCCGCGACCTCGGTGCGCGAGAGTGACCGTGACGGCCGTCGTGGGTCGACGCGCGCGAGGAAGAGCGCGTCCGTCGCCTGGATGTTGCCCACGCCCGCGAGCAGCGCCTGGTCGAGCAGCGCCGGCTTGATGGGTAGCGACTTCCTCGCGAGCTTCTCGTGCAGCCGGTCGATGTCGATGCCATCGTTCAGCGGGTCGGGCCCGAGGGCATGCCACGCGGGCAGATCGACCGCGCCCACCGCGAACGTTCCGAAGAGCCGCGGGTCGAGGTAGCGCACGCTGCGCGCGACACGGCCCATCGCCACGTCGATCCGGAGGCGCTCGAAGCGCAATGGCTCGTCCGTCTTTGCGAGCGTCCACTTGCCCGTCATACCGAGGTGCGAGAACGCGACGCCATCGGGCTCGTTGCGTCCGGACAGCGGAAGCCGCAGCCACTTGCCGCGCCGCTCCACCCTGCCGACTCGGCGGCCGACGAGCAGCCGGGTCGCACGACTCGCCGAGCCGCTGTGGAGGATCCTGGCATCGTGCACGACGGCACCCGTGATGGTCGCGCCGGCCAGCCAGCGCTGGAGCTGGCGACGTGCGTACTCGACCTCGGGCAGCTCCGGCATGGCAGACGCGAGGGATGCCAGAGGTGATTGCCGCA
>JAYTLP010000070.1:0-2005 GCA_043729375.1 Myxococcales bacterium | reverse complement strand
GCTCGAGCGGAGGATGCCTCGCCCTGCGCCTTCGAGCGCGCGGCCGCGGCGTCGCTCGTGCCCTTCGTCTCCACGCCGGTGGCCTTCGTGGTGGCCTCGTCGACGACGCGCTTGCCCTCGGTACGTCCGGTGTCGACGACCTTCTGCTTCTCCGCCTTCGTCTGCGCCACGAGGAGCTGGTGCTGCGAGTCGGCCTGCTGCCGCTGATTCTGCTTCTGCTGCTCGATCTGCGTCTTGATCTGAGCTTCTTGCTGGGTGAACTGCTGGCCCTGCAGGTTGTCGATCTGGGTCTTCGACTCGGTCTGGATGCGCTGCTTGTCGGCCTCGAGCTTGGTCTTCGTCTCGGTCGAGCTCTTCGCGATCTCGGTATCGATCTCGGCGAGCTCCGTCGTCACCGACGTGTCGAGCTGCTGCCGGAGCTCCTCGATCGAGTGGGCCTGCTGCTGCTGCTTCCCCTTCGCGTCGTCGTTCGCCTTCGCCTTGCTGGTCTCGCGCTGCTGCCTGGCCTCGGCCTTGTGCTGCGAGATGTCCGCCGTCGTCTCGGTCTTCTTCGCGATCGTCAGCTCGCCGACGCGTTGCGCCTTCGGGAGCGCGGCTGCCTTCACGTCATCCTTGCGCCACGCCGCATCGGTGCGGAGCTGCTGCATCTTCTGCATGGCCTCGCTCGTCGGCTCGCCCGGCTTCTCGCTGGCCTTCTTGCCTCCGGCGGCGGGAGCCGGAGCAACCTTGCCGTGCGCGGCATGCTGGATCTCGCCGCCGGTGTCCGCGGGCAGCGGCGCCTTGCTTCGCAGCGCCGCGCGCTTGGCGGCAGGCGGCGCACCACGCGGGCCCGCCGCGCTCGGTCCCGCGCTCGCCGACGCAGGTGGGGAACCGGCCGCATGAGGTGCCTTGACTCCATCTGCCGTCGACGCGTGCGCGGGGCCTGCCGTCTCGGCGCCGCCGGATGCGTGGGCCGTTGCGACGGCCTTCGGGGTCGCGGGGCCTACCCTCGGCGCGGAGGCGGCCGGGCCGGTGGCCTTCGAGGTGGTCGGTGCAGGCGCCGCAGCCGCGGGACCGGTGGGCGCGTGCGCGTCGCCCACGACCGTCGCGACGGCACCGAGCAGCGTGCCGAAGAGGCCGAGCCCAGGGATGATGCCGCCGAGGAGCGAGAGCCCCGATCCGACCTTCTTCAAGGTCTCGGCCGTACCGTCGGAGGGGACGGGCTTGCCGTCGGGGCCGAGGAGGACCTTGCCGTCGGGCCCGACCTTCGCTCCGTCGACGGCGGCGGCGCTGGCGGGCGGGCCACCGGCGACGGCAACGCCTTGGGGCGGGGTGCCGTGCGCGGGCATCGGGGCCGCGCCGGTGAGTGGCATGATGGGTGTCGTGCCCGGGGCCACGGGCCCGATGGGCGCGGCCGGACTGGCGGCCGGGTGCGGCATGCCCGCGTGCGCGGCGTGGACGCCGTGCGTGTCGACGGCGGTCGCAGGACCGCCCCCGCCGTGGCGCCGCGCGTGAGCCGCTTGCGCGGTGTGGACCGGCTTCGGCGTCGGCGCGGGGGAAGGCGCGGGTGCCTGGGGGCGCCGACGCGGCGGCGGCGAGGCCGGGATGCGGCGCTTACCGGCGGCGGGACTCGCCTCGGTCGCGGCCTCGTGGCTGGCATGGATCGGCTCGACCGCGTCGTCGTGCGTGCGATGAGCGACCTCGGCGACGTGCTCGGGCTCGTGCGCCGCCCCGTCGTCGCGATTCGCGTCGACGAACATCTGCATGACCTCGGCTTGATCCGCCGCGCTGGGCGGATGCGCGTGGACCGGCTCCATCGCGTCGACGGGACCGGCGTGCTGCGCCGCGGGCGCCGTCGCCGTCGCCACGGTCACCGGGCTCGCGGGCTCGCCTGCAGTCGGCGTGCTTGTCGGCGTGCTCGTCGCGGGGGCTTCGGTCGGGCTCGTCGCGCCGATGTCCGTCGCCGCACCGCCGCCGCCGACGTGGCTGCCGCCGCTCGCACCGCCCGCGCCGGTCGTCAACGCGT
>JAYTLP010000069.1:0-3283 GCA_043729375.1 Myxococcales bacterium | reverse complement strand
GCCGACCGATGCCGCGCCGTGCCGGCTCCTCGTGCGCCCACACACGCTGGTTCCCAGCGGCGCGCCGGGCCCCGTGCATCCTGCACGCATCGTGGCGCCGCTCGCGCATGCCGTGGCCGAGCGGCTCGGCGAGCGCGGTCAGCTCGAGCTCCTCGACGGCATCCTCGCCGAGCCATGGACGCGACGCCGCCTCGGTCCGTTTCACGAGCTCGCGCGGCTCGTCCCCGCAACCTGGGGCAAGCGCCACGTGCTCCACCGCGACAGCATGAACCCGGTGATGACCGCGCGGTTCATGCGCCAGGGACGCCTGCCGCACCGGGTGCCGTCGCTCGAGGGGCTCTTCCTCGTCGGGAGCTCGACTCACCCGGGGCAGTGGGTCAGCTTCTGCCTCGTCTCCGGTCTGCTCGGCGCCGACGAGGCCTTCGGGTGGCTCGGCGCGCACGCCCGACGAGGTCGCGGCTGATGGCGGTGCTGGCACTGCTCGCGCGGCCCTGGGATGCGCTGGCGTCGCCGCTGCTCCGTCCTGCGCGCACGGGCGCCGAGGCCTGGCTTGCGACCCGACTGCTCGAGGTCGACGGACGCGCGGTGCGCGTGAGCCATCGCCCGGCGCAGGCCGGCGCGGCGACCGTGGTGTTCTTGCCCGGGTATCCCGACACGCTGCAGATCTTCGCGCGCGCTGCCGCCGCCTTGCCGCTGGATCTCGGCTACCTCGCGCTCGAGTTCCCCGGCCAGGGACGCACCGAGCCTTCGCGTGCCCCGACGTTCAGCCCCGATGCCCGCGCGCGGTGGCTGGAGCAGGTGCTCGATGCGCTGGCCGTGGAGCGCTGCTGGCTCGTTGCCCACGACATGGGCGCGCACGCGGCGCTCGAGCTGGCGCGCCTCGATCCGCGACGAGTGGAGCGCCTCGTGCTGTCCCACGCGCTGCTCGACGGGACGGCCAGGACCTCGCGCGCCATCGCCGTCCTGCGGCGAGCGCGCGCGTACCGTGTGCTGCTGCCGGCGTTCCCGCGCGTGACGGTGGCGCGCAGCATCGCGACGTTCCTGCCTCCAACGACGCCGCTCTCCGTCGCGGTCTACGATGACATCGCGTCGGCGTTCACCGTTGCCTCGGCGCGGACGACCGTCGCCGTGTGCGAGGCCGCCGAGATCTGGCTGGCGCGAGGCCTCACTCGCTTCGCGACGCTGCCGATGCCCGTGACGCTGCTGTGGGGCGACGCGGAATCACACTTTCCGCGCGTCCACGCGGAGCGCCTGGCGGCCATCGTCCCTCGCGCGGTCCTGGTCGACGTACCCGGTGGCTGGCACTGGCTCGCGTGGCAAGACCCCGGCCGCATCGCCGAGGCGCTGGAGCCCGGGACGAGCTGACTGCCGCTTGCCGTCAGGGCCCGCGGGCCCGCCCGACTCGCTCCAGAAGTAGCCCGTGAGCTCGTCGGGCAGCAGCCGCAGCGTACCCTCCATGCCGGCCGTATCGATCGGCGCAGACTGCGAAGCAGCCAACGACCACGGCATCGACGCGTCCGGCCCTCGTCGCACGACCATACGGCACCGCGTCGAGATTCATATCCGTGGAATCATCGACCCGGGTGCGATGTTCACGAACCGGCAAGGTGTGCGGCGTGGTCCCGCGATAGCCATGGCGATGAAGCGGCCCACTCGGGCTCATCCGGTCGGAGGCAGGCGTACGCGCACGGGCACTCGCGCGTCGCTCCTGGGCATCGCGCTGGCGGCGGGCGTGCTCGCGGCTGCCGCCGCCGCCACGATCGTGGTCGCGAGGCGCCGGCCGTCACCGCGCAGCACCCCGCCCGTCTGCGCGCCCGGCCCGACCGTGCGGGGCATCGACGTGTCCTACTACCAGGAAGCGATCGCGTGGAAGCGCGTGCGCGGCGAGGGGATCGCGTTCGCATTCATTCGCGCGACCGACGGCGTGGCGCCGGTCGACCCACGCTTCCTCGCGAACTGGGCGGACGCGAAGCGAGCCGGTGTGCTCCGTGGGGCCTACCAGTTCTTTCGCCCGACCGAGAGCGCCGTCGCGCAGGCCGACGCCCTGATCGCAGCGCTCGGACCCGACCCCGGGGAGCTACCGCCTGTCATCGACGTCGAGGTCACGGACGGGATCTCGAGCGCGAAGCTGGTCGCGCGGGTGCAGGCGTGGGTCGATCGCGTGCGCACGCGCCTCCACGTCGAGCCGATCGTGTACACGGCTCCGGGGTTATGGCCAGGCGGACCGCCGGCACTGGCCGCGCAGCCGCTCTGGGTCGCGCACTACACCGACGCGTGCCCGCGGGTCCCCCCACCGTGGACCCACTGGGCGTTCTGGCAGTTCAGCGAGCGAGGGGAGATCGCCGGCATCGGGCCCTCGGTCGATCTCGACGTGTTCGCGGGCAGCTTCGACGATCTCGAGGCGTTCGCGCGCGCCGCGAAGCGCTGACCGCTCGCGCGTCAGTCGCGTCAGTCGTGTCAGTCGCGTCAGTCGTGTCAGTCGCGCTCGGGGCCATCGAGCGCGAGCGTCGTCCCGAACATCACCTGCGCGCCCTCGGGCGAGCCGCCGATCGTGACCTCCGCGATCGACGCCGTCGAGTGCGCGAGCCTGAACCCACCGCCGCCCGAGTACCGGAGCCGCTTCGCTGCGATCGCATCGACGCCGAACACCGTCGCACCGTCCGCGAACACGAAGGCATCCACCCACACGCCGGACTGGTTGTACTGATAGAGGGGCCACCGGTACTCGACGCTCGTCCACGCGGCGTAGCGGTCACGAAAGCGGCCCCGGTCATAACCGCGAAGCCGGGCATCGCGGCCGAGCGTGGGGAGCGCCAGCAGCGGGATCGTGGCCCCGGGGTACAGCGGAACCGCGACCTCGCCACCGATGGCCACGACGAACACGCGGTTCTCCTCGCCGATGGGGAGGAACTTCACGACATCGGCGCGCACGGTCGCCGCCGCGAGATCCTTGCCTTGCACGTCCGCGCGGAGGACGGCCAGGACCTCGACGAGGAGGCCGTCCGTCGGTCGCCCGAGCGTGTCGCGGCTATCGCTGCGACCGAGCGCGCGGAGCGTGCCGTAGGTGGTCGCTTCGGCGAAGCCCGGAGGCGCTGCCGCGTCCGGATCGCCGGGATCCATCGCCGCGACGGGCGCGGCGGCGTCCGGATCGCCGGGGCCGAGGTCCTGGCGCGCGAGCCCGATCTGCACGGCGCCCGAGTAGTCCTGCCAGGTGCCGGGCTGCAGATCGGCCTCGGCCGTGACCTCCTGCGAGTGCACCGCGAGCGCGCGGCGATCGCCCACG
>JAYTLP010000068.1:0-22380 GCA_043729375.1 Myxococcales bacterium | reverse complement strand
CCCCAGCTCCGCGAGAACGGCTGGGTGTTGGCGTCGGAAACCGCGCCCCATCGGGCAGCGCGCATGTGCAGGACGACGATGGGCGAGTGGATGCGGTCCCACGTCTTGACGAGGGTCGAGCGCGTTCCCCCGACGGGAGGCGCCGGCTCTTTCAGCACCGATGCGGACTGCTCACCCTCGGGGTAGAAGCCGAGCCCCCACCCGTCGGGGAGGGGGCCGTTGCCGCGGAGGCAGCGCAGATCGAAGCTCGGCGACAGCGAGCCCTCGAACGACATGGCGAGGAGGTTGGGCATGGTTCAGGTCTCGACGTCGAGCGGCGGGGTGGGCGGCGGCGCATAACCGAGGAGGTCGCGACCGAGCAGCTCGAACACGGCGGCCGACTCGTCGACCACGTGCGTGAGCATCTGGTGCAGCGAGCGCGACTCCCAGCGCTCGGACGACACCGCGCGCAGCCAGTCGTCGAGAGCGCGGAGGCGTGCGAGCGCGCTCTGCCCGGCGGTCTGGTCGGGCGGCACGAGCGCGGTGAGCCGCTCGCGCGCGGTCTTCACGCAGTACGCGATGGACCGGGGGAACCGCACCTCGCTCACGAGGAAGGCCGCGACCGAGTCGGCCGTGAGCGCACCGACGTTCTTCAGGTAGGGCTCGTAGCCGGAGAGGCCCCGCAGGAGCGCGACCCACACCGCGGTCTCGACCACGGGGTGCGCGCTGAAGGACGCGAAGGCGTGGTGGTGCACGTCGAGCAGGCGCGCGGTCTGGCCGATGCGCTCGAGGAGCATGCCGAGCCAGATGAAGTCGAGCACGCAGTCGTGCAGCATCGTCGAGCGCAGCAGGCCCAGCGACAGCTGCGAGCCCTGTCGAACGCGACGGTAGAACGCGTCGCGGTGCTGGTCCCATTCGGCGCGTGCCTCGTCCGCGTCGATCCACAGGTGGAGCTGGTTGATGGACTCCCACACCTCGCCGGACAGCACGTCTCGGATCGCGCGGGCGTTCTCGCGGGCGGCGCGCACGGAGCGACGAAGCGACACGCCGCACTCGTCCTCCCACACGAGGTAGTTCTGCACCCACTCCCCGTCCTCCACGACGGTATCGCCGTATGCCTCGCGGACGGGACGTTCCTCGCCGGCGATGACGATCATCGGAAACCAGCACTGCCGCGACGTCAGCTCTCCGTCGAGTGCAAGGTGCAAGGTGGCCTGCAGCTCGCGTGCGGTCGATTCGCTGCGCTCCACGTAACGCCCGAACCACATGCAGCAGTCCGCCACGCGGGAGATGAGGCCGACCTGCGGCGTGCGCACGATCCTGCGCGGGCCGGCCGGTAGCGGGTTCATGTTGAGGCCCTGCGATTGCGTCTGCCCCACGAACTTCGGGATCCCCGTCTGGGTCATTCTTTTTGCACCCACGTGTCCTTGCTGCCGCCGCCCTGGCTCGAGTTCACGACGTAGGAGCCCTCGACGAGGGCGACGCGTGTGAGGCCGCCGGGCAGCACCCAGGGGCCGTCGGGGCCGGTGAGAATGTAGGGCCGGAGATCGACGCGGCGGGGCTCGATGCGCTGGCGCTCGGGCAGCCACGTGGGGCAGGTGGAGAGCTCGACGAGCGGCTGCGCGATGTAGCGGCGTGGCGTCGCCTCGATGCGCGCTTTGAAGTCGGCGCGCTCCGCCTGTGACGCCTGCGGCCCCATGAGCATGCCGTGGCCGCCGGCCTCGTCCACGGCCTTGACGACGAGCTGGTCGAGATGCTCGAGCACGTACTTGCGATCGGCCTCGCGCCCGCACAGGTACGTGGGCACCTGCTCGAGGAGCGGCTCCTCGCCCAGGTAGTAGCGAATCATGTCGTGCACGAAGGGGTAGATCGCCTTGTCGTCGGCGACGCCATTGCCGGGCGCGTTCACGAGCGTGACCTTGCCGGCCTTCCACGCGCGCATCAGACCGCGCACGCCGAGCAGCGACTCCGGATTGCCGTCGTCGGGGTCGAGGAACGCATCGTCGATACGGCGATACACGACGTCGATGCGACGCGGCCCGCGCGTGGTGCGCAAATAGAGCGTGTCGTCGTCGACGTACATGTCCTGACCCTGCACGAGCTCGGCGCCGATCTGCTGCGCGAGGAACGTGTGCTCGAAGTACGCAGAGTTGAATGGCCCGGGCGTCATCACCACCATCGACGTCTCCGACGGAGCGACGGGCGAGACCGCGCGCAGCGTGTCGCCGAGGCGGCTCGGGTAGTCGTCGACGCGCCGCACGCGCGCGGCGTCGAGCGCCCGCGGATGAATGCGCTTCGACAGCACGCGGTTCTCCATCACGTACGACACGCCCGAAGGCGTACGCAGGTTGTCCTCGAGCACGCGGAAGACACCGGCCGGGTCGCGGATGAGGTCGATGCCGGCGATCTGGACGCGCACCTTGCCGGCCGGGACGACGCCGCGCAGCTTCGGCCGGTAGGCGACGGCACCGAGGACGAGCTCCTTGAGCAGCGGGTTCTGCTCGAGCATGCGCTGCTCGCCGTACACGTCGTCGAGGAAGAGGTTGAGCGCGCCGATCCGCTGGACGAGGCCGCGCTCGAGCTGACCCCAGTCTGCCGCGGAGATGATGCGAGGGATGAGGCAGAACGGGAACACCTTCTCGGTGCCGCGCTCGTCCTTGTAGACGTTGAACGTGACGCCCTGGTGCAGCAGCGTCAGCTCGGCAAGCGCCTGCCGGTGCGCGAGCTCCTTCACGCCGATCCCCGCGAGCAGTTCGACGGAGCGTCGGAACGGCTCGCGCGCGAGACCGTCCTTTTGCAGCAGCTCGTCGAAGCACGACGGGACCGAGGGGTAGTGGTCGAGCAGGCTCACGCGGCCTCCGAGGGGCGAAGCGGCTCGGTGACGGGGCGCCGCAGATCGAGGCACAGCGGCGCGTCCACCGATGGCTCCGTCGGGATAGGAGTGACCGGCCAGGGCGAGGGTCCATCGAGGGTGAAGCGCTGCGCGCGCCGTGCGCCGGCCTCGAAGCGCGTGAGCGGCGGCGCATCGTACGCGCGACCCTCGGGGTGCCACACGTGATACGCGCAGCCACCGAGCGAGCGGCGAGCCCACAGGTCGACGACGTCGATGCGGATGGGGTGCTGCGGCTCGATGTGCGCGTGCAGGCTGTGCGGCGGCGACCAGGCCTTGAAGCGGACGCCGGCCACGTGGAGCCCTGCTTCGCCTGTCGCGTGCATCGGCAGCCGGCGCCCGTTGGCGAGCACGAGGTGGCGGTCGGGCTGGAGGCCTTGCGCGCGGATCTCGATGCGCTCCATGGACGAGTCGACGTAGCGCGAGGTGCCGGTGCCGGAGTGCTCCTCGCCGAGGACGTTCCACGGCTCGAGCGCGTTGCGCACCTCGAGCGCGACGTCACCCGCCTGCATGCGACCGACGAGCGGGCAGCGCAGCTCGAGAAACGGCCGGTAGCCCGCAGCGGGCAGCCCGAGCGCGTGGCCATCGACGTACTCGAGTACGTCCTCGAGGTCGCGCCAGAGGAAGTAGGGCAGCAGGAACCGGTCGTGAAGCCCCATGCCGAAGCGCTGGAGCGGCGCGCGGTACGGCGCTGTAGCGAACGCGGCGAGCAGCGTTCGCCACAGCAGCATCTGCGCGACCAGCATGCGCGGGTGCGGCGGCATCTCGACCGCGCGCAGCTCGACGAGGCCCTGGCGGCCGAACGACGTGCCCGGATCGAAGAGCTTGTCGATGGAGATCTCGGCGCGGTGCGTGTTGCCGGTGATGTCGACGAGCAGGTTGCGGAACAGAATGTCGACGAGCCACGGCGGCGGCGGGGCGTCGCCGCGCTCGTGCGCCCTGGCCAGCGCGATCTCGAGCTCGTACAGCGACTCGTGGCGCGCCTCGTCGACGCGCGGGGCCTGGGACGTGGGGCCGACGAAGAGGCCGGAGAACAGGTACGACAGCGATGGGTGGTGCTGCGTGAAGGTCACCAGGCTGGCAAGGAGGTCGGGCCTGCGCAAGAACGGGCTCGCCAAGACCTCGGTGCCGCCAAAGGTGAGGTGGTGACCCCCGCCCGACCCCGCCATGCGGCCATCAGTGAGGTACTTCTCCGCGTGCAGGCCCGAGTGCAGCGCGGCGTCGAAGACGAGCATCACGAGCGCCTCGTACTCGCGCATGCTCGAGCAGGGCGGCAGGTTGACCTCGAGGACGCCGGGGTCGGGGGTGACCGCAATGCGCAGCTGACCGTCGCTGCGCGGTGGCGCGTAGCCCTCGAGCGAGGCCTCGAGCCCCGTCTCGATGCGCGTCTCGTCGATGGCGCGTACGAGCCGGCAGAAGGCGTCGAAGTCCTCCTGCGGCGGCACGAACGCCCACAGCACCCCGTTGCGAGCCTCGACGCACAGCGCGGTGCGCACGTCGGTGGTCAGCGCACCGGCGGCCGCTACCGGTGCGGCGCGATGCAGCTGCTTGCGCTGCGCGAGCTCGGCTTCCCGGCGGGGATCCGGCGGCACGAGCGCGGGCTCGGCGGGCACGCGCGGCTTCGGCTTCGGCAACGCCCCGAGCGGCAAGCGCAGGCCCACGGGCGAGTCGCCCGGCAGGAGGAACAGCGCGCCGCGCCGGAACGTCCAGCTCTCGGTCTGCCAGCGCGTACCGCCGTCCACGAGGGGGAGCACCCAGCCCACCGCGGCGCCGACGCCGCGCGCGAGCGTCCGCGCGAGGCGTTGCCGCTCGGCGGGGTCGTCGAGCGTCGCGTGCTTCGCGTCGATTCCGACGGGAAGGGCGGCGTCCTCCTTCAGCAGGATCCACGGGTCCTCGTGTGCGGGCTGGAGCCCCTGCGTGACGTCGAGACGCTTCGCGAGCGCGCGCGCGAAGCGCTCCACGTCGTCGGGCGTGGGTTTGCGTGACGGGCTCGCGTGATCGGACCAGATGGGTACCCCGTCGCTGCGCGCGATGATCTCGAGCGCCCACCGCGGCAGGCTCTCGCCGGGATAGTGCTTGCCTTGCCGGAGGAGCGTGACCGCACCGGCGGCGAGGCGGCGCCGCAGCTCGCCCGCGAGCTCGAGGCCGCGCTCCCATTTCGACGCACCGAGCGCGTCGCCGTTCCACTCGGGGAGCGCTCCGGCCTCGCGCGCGTTGAAGGTGGGCTCGCCGCCCATCGTGAGGCGCAGGCCTGCCTCGAGCAGCCGCGCGTCCGTGACCTCGCCGGCGTGCTGCAGCGCGGCCCATGTGTCGTCGGAGTAGGGCATCGTGGGGCGCGCCTCGTGCCCGAGACGCTGGACGGCCATGGAGAAGCCGACGTCGCTCGCTGGCGTGTCGCTCGTGCCTTCGATGGGCGCGGCCAGCTCGGGTGTGGCGGCGCAGCACAGCGGGATGTGGCCCTCGCCGCAGAAGAGGCCGCTCGTGGCATCGAGGCCGACCCAGCCCGCGCCGGGCAGGTAGACCTCGCACCATGCGTGCAGATCCACTACGTCACGGGACATGCCGCGCGGCTGATCCGGGAGCATTCCTTCGTCGACGAGCTGTACGAGATAGCCGGAGACGAAGCGGGTCGCGAAGCCCCGGCGACGCAGCACGGCGGACAGCAGCAGCGACGAGTCGCGGCAGCTCGCCTGTCCCTTCACGAGGGACTGCTCGGGCGTGAACGTGCCGGTCTCCTCGCGGATGACGTAGCGCACCCGGTCGTGGACCTCCTGGTTGAGGCGGTCCAGCAGCGGCACGGTCTCGCCAGCCCGCGGCAGCGCGGCCTCGAAGGCCTCGAAGAGCGGGCCCACGGCGTAGGCGGGATCGTCGAGCGCGAGGAACGGCTGGAGCTCGCGCGCGAGCGCCGTGGGGTAGGCGAACGGCGCGGTCTCGGCCATCGGCTCGAGGAGGAAGTCGAACGGGTTGACCGGCTCGATCTGCACGGCGAGCTCGACGACCACCTCGAACGACGTGAGCGTCTCCTCCGGCGCGAAGTCCACGCGCGCCACGCGATTGCCGAACGGATCCGAGTACCAGCGCACGCGCGCGCTCGGCTCGACGATGAGCCGGTAGGTCTCGACCCGGGCGCGCGTGTGCGGCGCCGGGTGCAGACGCAGCGTGTGCGGACCCAGCTGGGCGGGCGTCGCATATTGGTACCGGCTGCGATGCTGGAGATGGAGGCGCACGCCGGCATCGTATACGACCGCACGCAAATACTGACGCCTCGCGTCAGCCGCCCCGCAGCGCCGAGAGACGTGCGGCCGTTCAGCGCTCGGCCGCGCGGTCGAGCTCGCGCCACCATGGCGCGCGCGGGGTCCACGCGACGGGCTCGATGGGCTCGCCGAGCAGCGGCGTGAGCACGCGCGCGCGGCCCGCGCGTGTGAAGACGTCCTCGGCAGGCTCCGACCAGCCGTGCAGCGCGAGCGCGAAGGCACCCCAGTGGATGGGGAGCAGAGTGGTCGTGCGCAGGCGATGCACGGCCTCGAGCGCGCCGTCCGGCCCGAGGTGGATACCGCCCCAGGAGGGGTGCCACTGCCCGATCTCGACGAGCGCGACGTCGAACGGGCCCATGCGGTCGGCGATGGCGGGCAGCGTGTCGTGGAGCCCGGTGTCGCCGCTGAAGTAGATGCGGTGCGCGGGACCCACGAGCGTCCACGACGTCCACAGGGTCGGGTTGCGTGCCCACGCGCGCCCCGAGAAGTGCTGCGCCGGCACCGACGTGAGCTGCACGCCACGTACGACCGCAGCCTGCCACCAGTCCAGCTCGTGGATCTGTGCGTCCGGAACGTGCCAGCGTCGGAGGTGCGAGCCGACGCCGAGCGGCACGTAGAACGCGACGCCCGTCGCAGCAAGGGCCTTCACGGTGGCCATGTCGAGGTGGTCGTAGTGGTCGTGTGACACCACGACCGCATCGAGCGACGGCAGCGCCGACAGCCGGATCGCGGGTGGCGAGAAGCGATGGGGACCCGCGATCGTAGACGGCGACGCGCGCGCGCTCCAGATCGGGTCGGTGAGGACCCGGACGCCATCGAGCTCGATCAGAACGGTCGAGTGACCGAACCAGGTGAGCCGCAGCCCGGAAGCGGGCCGGGTGGCGAGCACGTCCGTCGTGCGCGCGAAGTGCGGGAGCGCGTGGCGCGGCACGACCTCGCGGTCGCTGGCCGCCCACTCCTTCAACGTGCGCCACGACTGCCCGGCGTTCATCACCGCGACGGCGCGAGTGTTCTCGAAGTGACCGTCCGCGTACTGCGGTGAGCGACCGATCTCCGGCGCCTGCGAACCGAGGGAGGCGAAGCCGCCGCTCGTTGCTGCGAACCCGAATGCGAGGACGACCGGCAGCGCGCCCGCAACGAAGGCGAGCCGCCGGAGCCAGCGGCGCATCAGCTGCCGGCGTCTCGCCGCGTCACGCGCCCGAGACGGCGGCGAGGAGCTGCGCGCCGTACTGCTCGAGCTTCTTCGGGCCGATGCCGGAGATCCCGCGCAGCGCGTCCTCGTCGGAAGGTCGGCGCCGCGCGATCTCGAGGAGCGTGGCATCGGACAGGACCACGTACGCGGGCACACCGCGCTGGTCGGCGAGCTTCTTGCGCAGCGCGCGCAGCGCCTGGAAGAGCTCGCCATCCGCGTCGTCGGCGTGCGTCTGCGGCGCGGGCGCGGGCAGCGGTTTTGCGTAACGCTCCTTCGGGAGCGTGACCTTCGCCTTCGTCTCGATGCCGCCGCACGCGTCGCAGCTCGTGCCGCACGGGCCGATGCGCTCGCCGAAGTAGCCCACGAGCGCAGCGTGGCGGCAGCCCCGCGCCTCGGCCCAGTCGTACATCTCTCGGATGCGCGCGCGCTGCCGATCCTGCACTTCCTGCGGGCTGTCGCCGAGCAGGCGATCGAAGCCCATCACGTCGGCGTACGAGTAGAAGAGCACGCAGTCCGCAGCGACACCGTCACGGCCCGCTCGCCCGATCTCCTGGTAGTACGCCTCGAGGGACCGCGGCATGTCGCGGTGGATGACGTAGCGGATGTTCGACTTGTCGATGCCCATCCCGAACGCGATGGTGGCCACGACGACGTCGCAGTCGTCCTTACGGAAGGCGTCCTGCACGCGGTTGCGGACCTCGGGCTCGAGGCCGGCGTGATAGGGCAGTGCCTGCACGCCCGCCTTGCGCAGGTGCTCGGCGGTGCGCTCGACGCTCTTGCGCGACTGGCAATAAATGATGCCCGCGTCGCCGCGCCGCGCGCGCACGAGCGCGAGCAGGCGGTCCTTGAGCTGCGAGCTCTTGCCGGTGACGCCGTCCTCGCCCTTCTTGAGGACGGAGATACGCAGGTTGGCGCGGAAGAAGCTGGTCTGGACGGACAGCGGGTCGGTCATCGCGAGCTCGCGCACGATGTCGCGCTGCACCTGGTCGGTGGCCGTGGCGGTCAGCGCCAGGACCGGTGCGCCGTGGAAGCGCCGACGGAGGCCCTTCAGGTTGCGATACGCCGGCCGGAAGTCGTGGCCCCACTCGCTGATGCAGTGGGCCTCGTCGATTGCGACGACACGGGGACGCAGGCGATCGAGCGCCGATCCGGCCGAGCCCTCGATGCCCTCGGGAGCCGCGTACACGAGCTCGTACTTGCCCTCGACGAGGTCGCGGGTTCGCTCGCGGCGCTCGTCGGGAGAGAGTGTGGAGTTGAGGTATGTGGCGCGGAGGCCGACCTCCTTCATGGCCTCCACCTGGTCGCGCATGAGGGCGATGAGCGGAGAGACGACCAGCGTGGTGCCGCCGAGCAGGCGCGCCGGGAGCTGGTAGGTGAGCGACTTGCCGGCGCCGGTGGGCATCACGGCGAGGCAGTCGCGGCCGCCGAGGATGGCGCGGATCGCGGGCTCCTGACCCGGCCGGAAGCCGTTGAAGCCGAACGTCTCGGACAGGCTGGCCAGGAGGTCGATGGCATCGGCAGACGTCCGCAGCTGCCGACCCAATGATTTGAGCATGCCGACCGCGGCGGGGGAGAACGAGCCCGGCCGCGCCATCCACGACTCGCGCAGCCCACGCAGTCGGCTCCACACGCGCTCGCGAGTCAGCAGCACCCCGGGCTCGGCAGCGAGCATGCGCCCCAGGCCGAGCGCCTCTGCCAGGATGGGGTCATCCCCGGGATCCCCGGTGGAATCGCTCACCGTCGTCGACGGCAAGCCAGCAGATCCCGCGTTGCTCTCCACGCCGTTATGCATGACACATTCTTTCGCGCTGCGATAGAAGGCCCTGCCCCCCATCGTGCGCAGCTCGCGCGATGGGAGGTGGCCGAGCGAAAGTCTTATCGATTGCGACGGGTGGAAGTTGCGAAGCTACTCCGTGATCTTGAAGGCGACGCGGCGGTTCCTGGCGCGGTTGGCAGCGGTCATGTTCGGCACGAGCGGTTGCGAAGCACCGTAGCCCTCCGACTCGAGCCGCGACGCCTCGACGCCCTGCTTCACGAGGTACGTGAGGACCGAGGCCGCGCGACCCTTCGAGAGCGCGAGGTTCTTCGCAGGGCTGCCGACGTTGTCCGTGTGACCTTCGATCCGGACGTGGTGGATCTGCGGGTTGGCGATGAGGACGTCGACCATCTCGTCGAGCAGCTCCTGACTGTCGGGGCGTATGCCCGTGTCGCTGGTGGCGAAGTGGATGGTGCCCTTCAGCACGATCTCACCCTTGCCGATCTTGACGTGCGACACCTTCGGCTTCTTGCGGAGCTGCACCTCGACCGACTGCACACCACCGGACTGCACCGTGACGGGCTGCGAGCGCGCGAGGTAACCAGCTGCGACGGCGTCCATCGCGTAGTCGCCGGCGGGCAGGCGGAGCTGGTAGCCGCCTTCCGTCGCGGGCTCGGCCTCGAGCGTCGCGCCGCGGGCTGCCGTGAAGTGGACGGTGGCCGCGACGGGCTGCGTGCCATCCATCACCTTCACGTGCACCATCGCGGCAGCGGGCGGCCTGGCCGTGAGCAGCACCTCGACCGGGGACTCGACGCCGGCGCGCAAATCTACGGAGACCTTCTGCGCCTCGTACCCGTCGCGGCTGACGCCGAGCCACACCGGGCCGGGTGCGAGGCCGTAGCTGACGAACGTGCCGTCATCGGCCGTCATCTGCGGCGTGAGCGAGATGCGCTGATCGGGGTAGGCGACGAGCACGCCCGAGAGCGGCTTCTTCGTGCTCGCGTCGCGAACGACGCCGCGAACATGACCCTCGGCGGCCGCGAGCGGTGCGGTGGGCGTACGCGTGATGGTGCGCGTGATGATCTTCGTGTGCGCTCGCCCCGGTGGATCGTAGGCGTAGGCGAGCCCGAGGACGACGTCCCACGGCAGCGTCGGTGGGCCGTAGGCGAAGCCGACCGAGGTGAGACCGACGTCGACCGCCGCGGTGAGGACGAGACCGGCCACCGGGCGGAGGCGCGCACCGACGGTGAGGTACTGCGACAGCCGGTCAGTGAGGCGGCTGTGCGAGACGTTCGGATCGTTGGCGAGCGCGCCGCGGATCACGCTGTCGCCGTCGCCGAGCGAGTACTCGTTGTGGTACTCGAAGAAGGGCTGCAGGCCGACGGGGCCAAGCAGCAGCGGCACGTCGACGGCAAGCGCGAGGCGGAGGCGCTGCTGCCCGATGCCGTACGCGAACGTCTCGACGACGCGCGAGCGTATGCAGGCGTCGTTGCCCGTCGAGAGCGCGCACTGACCGCTCGGGAACAGCCTGTCGGAGTTGTCGAGCAGGTAGCCGTAGTTGAAGTGGAAGCGCAGCGGTACGTTCGCGTTGAGCTGGCGGACGTCGAGCGAGCCGATGAGGTCGACGTCGAAGTTGGTGCTCTTGCCGCTGAAGCTCACGCCTGAGACGCCATTGAGGAAGCGCACACCCGCGTGGATGCCGAGGTTGAACGAGCGGTGCAGCGGGATGCGGCCCTTCGCGCCGAGCTCGAAGTCACCGAGTGCGAGGATCACCTCCGGGTCGGTGCGACCCGGATCGGTGCGGGTGTTCTTGTTCGAGGTGTTGAAGAGCGACGCGTAGAGCTCGAGGTACTTCCACGGCGTGTAGCTGAGCGTCAGGTCACCGGCGAAGCGCGAGTCGTGATCGCGGCCGAAGCCGTTCGTGTCGCCCTTGATGAGGAAGGACGAGCCCCTGAAGAAGCTGAAGTTGATCGACAACCGGAACGAACCCTGGTTGCCGACGTCGCCTGTCATCGTGCGCAGCAGGCCGATGGGGCCACCGTAGGTTGCCGTCGCCGTGCGGTCGTAGAACTGGATGCCCGTCTCACGCCCCGCGGCGGGCCCGGACGTGACGGTCTCGGTGATCGTCTCGCTGTACCGCGGCGTGCCCGAGATCGTCGTCGCCGGCGCGCCGGGCGGCGGCTGGGTCTCGGCCGGCATGCCGGGGTCCTCGACGGGCTGTGCGTACGCCGTGCCGGCGAGGAGCGCGCTGTAGATCGCGACTCCGGCGACGAGGCGACGAGCGGTCGAGTGAACGGACGTGGTCTTCATGAGTGGGCTCTCGCATGTGGGAAACAACAGACCGGCTACTGGCACGTGTGGCTCGAGCAAGTGGTCGGGTTGGGACAGTCGGTGCTGGTGGCGCAGTAGCGGACGGCGCCGCAGCGGTGGTTCTTTCGGCAGCGGTAGCCGTCGTTGCAGTCAGCTGCCGTGTCGCAAGAGCCGGGCTCGCAGCGCCCCTGCTGGCAGCGCTGGCCCGTCGGGCAGTCGAAGTCGATGGCGCACGCCGACGGCGGCAGGCACACATGACCGGGACTGCAGACGAGGCCGTTCGGGCATGTCTGTCCGCCATCGCACAGCGTCCATGCCTGGCAGCTGCCCTGCACGCACAGGCTGCCAGGGCAGTCGCCATCCGTCATACACGCGACGGCCGTGATGCAGGCCCCGTCGGTGAAGTCGCAGACCTGGCCGCTCGTACAGGCACTGTTGCTCTGGCACGTCGTCGAGACGGGCACCACGCATGCGCCGTTCTGACAGATCCGACCGGTTCCGCAGTCGCCGTCCTGAACGCACCCCGCCGAGGCCGGCACGCAGACGCCGCCCACGCAGGTGTCGCCGGTCGGGCAGTCCGAAGCGACGGTGCAGCCGCCCGGGGTCACGGCGGGGATGCACAGGCCCCCGACGCAGTCCTCGTTCATGTTGCAGTCCGCGTTGCTCGTGCAGCCGCTGACCGGGCCGCCGGGGAGGCAGATGCCGAAGGTGCACGAGCCGCCAGCGGGGCAGTCGGCCGGGGAGGTGCACATCGTGATGATGCCGGTCGGGATGCAGAAGCCCAGCTGACAGTCGTCTCCGCTCGGACAGTCGGCGGCCGTGGTGCACATGCCGCCACCACCCACGGGGACGCAGAAGCCGAAGCGGCACGAGCTGCCCGCCGTGCACTGCACGCCGTTGCCGCACTGCGCGATGGGCGGGATGCAGAGGCCGAGAGCATCTGCGCAGCACGCGCCGTTTTCGCACGTGAACGTGGGCGGGCAGATGTCGTTGCTGGGGCCGCAGCCGACGGGCGGCGGGAAGCACAGGTTGATGACCTCGACGCAGCACGCGCCGCTCACGCACTGGGCGAGCGAGGGGCAAGCCGCGCCGGTGCCGCAGCCTGGCGTCGTATCGGGGACGCACGCGCCGTTCACGCACACCGCACCGGTGGGGCACTGTGTCTGCGTGCAGTCGACGGCGACGCAGCCCTCGGCCGGGTTCGTGCACACGGCGTTCACGGGGCAGGGCGGGCAGGCGGTGGGCACGCAGGCGCCGGTCGCGCACGCGTAGCCCACGGGGCAGGGCGTCGCGTCGGAGCACGTCGCCGGTACGCAGACATCGGCGTGGCACGTGTAACCGACGGGGCAGCCGACCATCTCGCAACCGGAGAGATCGGCGCCCGCGAGGTCGCTGGTCGCGCCAGCGAGATCGACAGTCCCCGCCTCGGTGCCGGCGAGATCGCCGCCGGCTGCGCACGCGCCTGCGACGCAGGTCTGGCCGGCGGTGCAGTCGATGTCGCGGCCGCACGGCGCTCCATCGAACGACGATCGGCCACATGCGCTCATCAGCACGGCGAGAAGGAGAGTGGAGTAGAGCAATGGAGTCAGTGAGCGCTTCTGCATGTTGTCGCCGCCGTCGCCCACGGACCTCGGGCCGGGCGAATCGTACGCAGGGCCCAAACGACGTGTCAAACCACGCTGCCGGGTCGCCTGCGCGATACAGTGTCCGCGATATGAGTGAGAGCACACGGTCTCCTTCGTCGGGCCCTGCCGCGGGTGACACCCCGGGTTGCATCGACTCCTCGCTGAAGGAGTCGCGGCTGTTTTCGCCGCCGGCGGAGCTGTCCGCGCGCGCGTGTGTGGGTTCGATGGACGCCTACCGGGCGCTGTGTGCCGAGGCAGCGCGTGATCTTCCGGCGTTCTGGGCCAAGCAGGCGGCGGCGCTCGAGTGGAGCCAGGCACCGACGCAGATTCTCGACGAGTCCAGGGCGCCGTTCTACCGCTGGTTCACCGACGGCACGCTCAACCTCACGGTGAGCTGTCTCGACCGCCACCTCGCGACGCGCGGAGACAAGCCTGCATTCGTGTGGGTGGGTGAGCCCGACGGCGAGCGCCGGGTACTCACGTACCGGGAGCTCCACGCGCAGGTGGCAAGGGCGGCAGGTGCCCTCCGATCGCTCGGGGTGCAGAAGGGCGACCGCGTCGCGCTGTACATGCCGCTCGTGCCCGAGCTCGCCGTTGCGATGCTGGCGTGCGCGCGCCTCGGGGCCACACACTCGATAATCTTCGGCGGCTTCGCAGCCGAGGCCATCCGCGAGCGGGTGCGGGACGCCGGCGCGAAGGTCGTCGTCACCGCGGACGGCGGTTTCCGTCGCGGCAAGGTCATACCGCTGAAGGACACCGTCGACCGCGCGCTCGCCGACGGTGCCTGCCCCACGGTGACCGCGGTCGTCGTGCTGCGTCGCACCCTGTCCGAGACGCGGCGGCAGCCACTCGACGTGGAGTGGGTGGACGTCGTTGCGGCCGCACAGCCCGTCGCCGCAGAGCCCGTCGATGCCGAGCACCCTCTCTTCATCCTGTACACGTCGGGAACCACCGGCAAGCCGAAGGGCGTCGTGCACTCGACGGGCGGCTTCGGCGTGCAGGTCGCGTACACGACGAAGCTGGTCTTCGACCTCCGCGACGACGACGTCTACTGGTGCACCGCGGACATCGGCTGGGTGACCGGTCATTCCTACGTCGTGTACGGCCCGCTGCTCTCCGGCGCGACGGTCGTGCTCTACGAGGGCGCGCCCGACCAGCCCGACAAGGACAGGGTCTGGAAGATCTGCGCCGACGAGAAGGTGACGGTTTTCTATACCGCGCCGACAGCGATCCGCACGTTCATGCGCTGGGGCGAGGAGCTGCCGCGCCGGCACGATCTCTCGTCGCTGCGGCTGCTCGGCTCCGTCGGGGAGCCCATCAATCCCGAGGCGTGGATGTGGTACCACCGCGTCATCGGCGGCGAGCGCTGCCCCATCGTCGACACGTGGTGGCAGACGGAGACCGGTGCCATCATGGTGTCGCCGCTGCCCGGTGCCACGCCCACCAAGCCCGGCTCGTGCACGTTCCCGCTCCCCGGCGTGTTCCTCGACGTCGTGGACCGAGATGGAAAGCCCGTCGGCAAGGGCCAGGGTGGCCTGCTCGTGCTCAAGCGCCCCTGGCCATCGATGCTGCGGACGCTCTGGAACGACGGCGAACGCTATGTGAAGAGTTACTTCTCCGACCTTTACGACCCGCAGACCGGCAAGCCGTTCTACTTCGCTGGCGACGGTGCGCGCATCGACGAGGATGGCTACCTCTGGGTGATGGGCCGCGTCGACGACGTGCTCAACGTCTCCGGTCACCGCCTCGGCACCATGGAGATCGAGAGCGCGCTCGTGGCGCACCCCGATGTCGCCGAGGCTGCGGTCGTGGGTCGCCACGACGAGCAAAAGGGCCAGGCCGTTGTCGCGTTCGTCACGTTGAAGAGCGGGCGCTCGCCGGGACCGGAGGTGGTCGACGCGCTGCGCGAGCACGTGACGCGCGAGATCGGTGCGCTCGCGCGTCCCGAGGAGATCCGCTTCACGGACACGCTCCCGAAGACGCGCTCCGGCAAGATCATGCGGCGCCTGTTGAAGGAGATCGCGTCCGGTCAGAAGGTCTCGGGCGACACCACCACGCTCGAGGACGCGAGCGTGCTGGCGTCGCTGTACGCGAAGGACGAGTAGCGACCGCACATCCTACTTTCAGCGACGGAGAAGGACGTACACAGCCCCGGTGCCGCCGTCGGTGGGGCGAGCGGAGGCGAAGGCCAGCACCCCGCGAGCGATGCGGCCGCGCGACAGCCAATGGCGCACTCGCTCCTTCAGCACCGGCACGTTCTCCTTCGAGTGCAGCCCGCGGCCGTGCACGATGAGTACGCAGCGCAGCCCGCGCGTACGCGACTCGTCGAGGAAGGCCTCCACCTCGACGCGCGCCTCTGCCTGGACGAGGCCGTGCAGGTCGATGTGAGCCTGGATCGCGTACTCGCCGCGTCGGAGATTCTTGACGAGGCGCCGATCGATGCCGTCGGCGAGGCCCTCGATGTACTCGTCGGTGGAGGCGATGTCGAAGGTGCCTTCGCCGTCGACGAGGTCCGCGAGCTCTGCGTACGCCTCGGCCTCGTCGTCGGCGCGCGCGCGACGGGCAGGCCGTCCGAACTCGAGGCTCGCTCCGAGCGATCCGAGGCGACCGCGGGGATCTTTCCCCAGCGGCGCCACGGCGCGCATCGCGTCGTCGAAGAGAGCCTCGTCTGCGATCTCGACCGGCTGCGGCTGGACCACCTGCGGGGGCGGCGGGGCAGGCGGAGGCGGAGGGAGCTTCAGATCGGCGAACGGTGTGTTGAAGCCGGAAGGACGCTTCTTGGCCACGGGATCACCGCGTCCCCAGTCTGGCCTGTACGCTCGTCGAGGGAGCGCGAACGTACACCTTCTTGTGCCACGCGTGCGAGTGCGGGCTGGCAACGGAGACGTCGTGGTGCTCGTAGGCGGGCACCGTCACCTCGAGCGGCGTCACACCACGCGCTTCGCCATCGACCACCACCGACCCGCCGGGGGGCGCGGACGTCACCTTGAGCGTGGCGCTCGGGCGCTTCATCACCGCGTCGAGCATGCCCGGCGCGTCCACGGTGAGCCCGGCCGGTGCGTAGCGGTCGAGCGTCAAGACGACGGCGTGGCTCCCGCGCTCGAGCGACAGCGTGAGCGGCGTGTGTCCGGCGCGCTTGCCGTCGACGATGCAGGTTGCCCCCGGCGGCCTGGACGTGATGCTCGCCTCGGCGTGCGTGGAGAGTGGCGCGGCGGCTGGCGTCGGGACTGACGGCGGCGGGGCGGGCGCTGCGACGACGGGGCCGAGTGCCGGGTCCGGCACGACGACGGGTAACGCCATCGTGGGCGCGAGCGCGCGCCCCATCGCCCACGTGGCCGCGCCGCCGACCAGCGCTCCGAAGCAAGCCCCCATCACCATCCCGCGTCGGAGCGCGTCCCTCACGGGGACGAGCGAGATCGCCGGTAGCACGGCGGACTGAGCCTTCCACGCGAGCAGCGCCTGTGTTGCGATCGCGGATGCCACCACGGGTGGCGGAGGGGCGGTCGATCTGTCGAGCGACCACTCCACGAAGTACTCGATGGCGTCGTCGGGCAGCTCGCTGAACGGGTTGGCAGGTACCTCGGATGAGTCATTCGTCGCGCGCCATGCCTCGGCGAACGAGGGCGCGATGCCCGGAAACGAGTGCTCGTCATGCAGCTGCGTGCGCGCGGTGCGCTCGTCCGGCAGCGGCGGCAGCTCCGGTTCGTCCGCGGGACCGCCGGGTAGCTCGGCCTTCGTGAAGAGCGAGTCGGCATCGAGCGCGGAGCGGCTCTCCGCCGGCGCGTTCCAGGCCGAGTCGAAGGTGGACGGACGCGACGCGGTGCCGCCCTCGGTCCGCGACGCTGCGGCAGGTAGCGGTAGCGGTACCGCTACCTGCTCGACGGGCGCGCGCGGTCGCAGCGCGTGCAGCCGCGTGGTGACCTGCGCTTTCGACGGCGGTGTCACTGGTGCCACGGGGGCCGCGACGACCACAGGCTCGTCCGACGCGGCACGCCGATCGGGCGCCATCGGGCGGTATGCGCCCTCGGGGCGCAGGGCCGGCAGTGCGCCCGTCGACGGGAACGCCATGTGCGCACCGGTGAGCGGCAGCGCGGGCAGGGTCGCGCGCGGCACCTCTGCCGATGGCGGCGTCGCAGCGGAGCGTGCATCGCGCTCCGCGAGCATGAGCGCGACGATCTTGCGGCTCGCGTCGTCGATGGGCGAAAAGCGCAGCTCCATGCCAGGCGGTCGGTTCGGATCGTCGGTGGCCGCCCGGACCCGCGTGACGGTGCCCTCGCCGCTGACCAGCGGCTTGCCGTCCCCCAGCTCGAGCGCGAACCGCATCCGCGTCCCCGGCGGCTGGGACGTCTTCGTGAAGATGAAGATCCGGTCGTCCTTGATGAACCGGCTGTACTTCTGGATGAACGTCTCGACCGTGGGAGTGCGCACCACCACGCGGACGCCCAGCACGCCTTCGCCTTCTCCGTCGCCCACGCCCACGCCCTCCACCTGGCGGGGCGCAGCAGGAATCCCGATGAGCGTAGGTGAGCCCACGGCAGTATACAGTGTACCACTCCTGCCAGGAGGCCGTCCCCGTGAGAGACCGTGTCGTGCGCACAAGTAGTGGCCGCGGCACGGCGGGTGTTCGTCGTCTCGGTAGATGTAGCGCAGTGCTCCAGCGGTCACCGTCGAGCGGCGTGCGGCGATGCAGGGCACAATGTAGAGACGGAGCGAATCTCGTCGCTCTGGTCTTCCTGGGCCTTCGACGAAATGCTCGGGGTAAGTCCTCGGCTCGACTGTGACGAGGTGGTCGTCTAGGGGGTGGTGGGCTCCGAGGCGGGGCTCTGCGGCGGCTGCGGCAGCACGGCGGCCGCATGTTCTTTCTTGCGCCTCAGCGACTTCGCGATGAGCTCGGCGACGTCGAGGACCTGGAGCTTTTCCTCCGCGTCGCGGGACTTCACCCCGTCGGTGATCATGATCGTGCAGAACGGACATGCGACGGCCGCGATGTCGGCACCGGTGGCGATGAGCTCGTCCGTGCGGTTCTGGTTCACGCGAGTGCCTATCTTCTCCTCCATCCACATGCGCCCGCCGCCGGCACCGCAGCAGAAGCCGTGTTCCCTGTTGCGCTCGGGCTCGACGAACGTGCCGCCCGTCTTCGCCAGCGTCTGCATGATCGCGGAGCGAGGCGCGTTGTACTCGCCGTTCCAGCGGCCGAGGTAACAGCTGTCGTGGTAGGTCACCTTCTTGACGCCACCCACCTCGGTCTCGAGCTGGATGCGGCCGTTCTCGAGCAGGTGGTCGATGATCTTCGTGTGGTGGATGACCTCGAAGCTCCCACCGAACTGGGGGTATTCGTTCTTGATGGTGTGGAAGCAGTGCGGGCAGCTCGCGATGACCTTCCGCACCTTCGCTTCGTTCATCGCTGCCACGTTCTGCTCGGCCTGCATCTGGAACAGGTACTCGTTGCCGGCGCGACGTGCCGGATCACCGGAACAACCTTCCGAGTTGCCGAGGACCGCGAAGGTGACCTTTGCGGCGTGCAGCACCTCGACGAGCGCGCGCATGCTCTTCTTGATGCGGTCGTCGAACGCGCCCGCGCAGCCGACGAACAGGAGGTACTCGGCACCCGGGGCCTCCTCGATGGTCGGCACGACGAGACCTTCGGTCCAGTCCATGCGCTTCTCGGCCGCGATACCCCACGGGTTCGAGTTCTTCTCGAGGTTCGTGAAGGTGCGCGCGAGCTCCGCGGGCATGCGCGACTCGGTGAGCACGAGATGCGTGCGCATCTGCAGGATCTTGAGCGGGTGGTCGATGAAGACCGGGCAGACCTCCTGACACGCACCACACGTGGTGCAGGCCCACAGCGTCTCGTCCTTGATGCGACCCCCGACGAGCGGCGGCAGCGCGTCGTGCGCGGTCTGCGCCTGGGTGAGCTCCGCGCGGAGGCTGTCGAGGCGCGTCGTGACGTGCCCGGACTTCTCGCCGGTCGGCGCAGAAGCCGACCACGAGCCCGCCTGCGCGGTCGAGATCTTTATCTCCTTCAGCTCCGCCGTCAGGCTCTGGATGCTCGCCACGATGCCGCCGCGCTCGATCATCTCGTCGCGCAGGTCGTAGATGAGGTGCATCGGCGAGAGCGGCTTGTCGGTGTTGAACGCTGGGCAGAAGTTGGAGCAGCGCCCGCACTCGGTGCAGGCGTACTCGTCCATGAGCGACTTCTGCGTGAACTGCTCGATGCGGCCGACGCCCCACGCATGCTCGTCTTCGAGATCGATCTTGGGCATGACGCCACGCTGTCCGAGGTTCCGGAAAAAGATGTTCGGCAGCGCGCCGAGGATGTGGATGTGCTTCGAGTACGGGATGAAGTTGAGGAACCACAGGAGGATGCCGATGTGGATCCACCAGCTCACCTCGGAGAGCGTGTGCGCCGTGCTCGCGGGGATGCTTGCGAACATCCCGGCCACAACCGACGAGATCGGCGCCCAGCTCTCTCCCTCGAGCCCGTGCGCGATCATGCGGAAGCCGTGGTAGCCGAAGTGCGTGATCATCAGCATGCCGATGGCACCGAGAATCGCGGCGGCCTCGAGCGACATCGGGATGAGCCGGGGCTTCACCACGATGCGGCGGAAGAAGCCGAAGCTCACCGCCAGGAGCACGAGCAGGTTGAACACGTCGATGAACCACTTGAGCGGGTGGTAGAGCGGCCCGAGTAGGGAGAAGTCCCACATGGGATCGAGCCCGTTGAGCCAGAGCTCCATCGTGCCGACGGTGATGGTGAGAAAGCCCCAGAAAATGATGAGGTGGTGGACGGACGTGAGGCCCGGCTTGCTCTCGTACGAGACCTTCTCGGGGACCTTCTTCTGGCCGAGCCAGTACACGAGAACCGAGCCGACGCGTGATGCGAGGCGGTCCGTCGGGATATCGGGCCTGCCGATTGCCATGAACTTTACGAGCCGCAGCACCGTCAAGAGAAAGAATGCGTGCGCCGCCACGAGCAGCACCGCGAAGATGAAGGGCTTGCCCAGCGGATTCGAGAGGGACTCGACGAGTGAGCTCATGGCTGTGGCGCATATAACATGCCGCGTCGGTCAGGCAATACGGGCAAGAGGCCTCTCAGAGCGGCGAGAGCTCGCCGAAGTAGATCGTCGCGAAGGTGCGCTCGAGCGTGGGTGAGGTGAAGCCCGACATCGGCATCGCGTTGACGAGCGTGGCGGCGTCTCCCTTGGCGATTGTCGTCGTGGTGGCGACCGCAGCCCAGGTGTCACCTTTGGGCGTCCTCAGGCGGAGGTACGTGTAGTTCGGCACCTGAATGATCTCGGCGACTCGACCGCTCACGGCAGCGACGCGGTCTTCTGCCTGCGTCGGCGCATCCAGGTGTGGCTCCACGACGAGCTGCCGCGTGCTGTCGGCTCCATGCGCGCCGCACGCCCCCTTCACCGACTGCCGCCCCGCATAGAACGCGAGGAACGACGTGGAGACGACGAGGAGCGCAATCGAGACGGGCTTCATGCGGGCAAGGATGCACGACAAACGGCCGCTGTCTTGCACTTGTTGGTTGTCAACGCAGCAACGGGGCTCACAATCGAAGGAGCCGGAGAAAGGTCGCGGTCATGACGCAGGAAATCACGGGCGGAGCGCGCAACCTCCTCGTCATCTCGGACCTGCACCTCGGCGAAGATTTGCGGCCCGGTGGGGCCTCAGTGTCATACCTCCGGCACCTGCTGCACCTCGAGCGCGAGCTCGCGAAGTTCTTTCTGCACCACGCGACGCACCCGCGCGACGGCCGCCCGTGGCGCCTGGTCGTCAATGGCGACATGGTCGACTTCATGTCGATGAAAATCGTCC
This sequence comes from Myxococcales bacterium, assembly GCA_043729375.1. Taxonomy (GTDB): domain Bacteria; phylum Myxococcota_A; class Polyangia; order Palsa-1104; family Palsa-1104; genus JBDTCO01. The sequence continues at coordinate 1,550 of JAYTLP010000068.1, read as the reverse complement.
CGGAAGAGGTCGTCGGCGACGATCCCGACGAGGACCGTCGCTACGGACTCGGCTTCTCCGAGGGCGCTGCACAGCAAAAGATGGTCGAGGTGCTGACGCGGCACCCGGCGGTGTTCACGGCGCTGGCGGTCTTTGTCGCGGCCGGCAACGAGCTCGTCGTCGTGGTCGGGAATCACGACGTCGAGTTCCACTACAAGCGCGTCCAGCAGACCTTCGTCGAGCAGCTCTGCGCGTTCGCGAGCCCACCCGATCGTGCCGAGTTCGCAAAAAGTATCTCGTTCTGCCCCTGGTTCTACTACGAGGAGAACCGCGTCTACATCGAGCACGGGCACCAGTTCGACGAGTACTGCTCGTTCGATTACCAGCTGCATCCGGCTCCGATGACGCAGGGCGAGCTGCCTGCCACGCAGCGGTCGACGCCCAGCAAGAGCCGCTTCGCGCTGTCGATGGCGCACTCCGGCATGCGCTTCTTCGCGAACCAGCTCCCCGAGTACGACCCGCACACGGCCGAGAGCTGGGGCTTCGTCAACTACGTCCGCTGGGCGGTCGCGCTCGGCTGGACGGGCCTCGCGCGCATCTGCTACCTCTACGGCCTCCTCGTGTGGAAGGTCGTCGAGGCCTGGTACGGCATGCGCAACGCCGATGCGCCGCGCCGCGCCGCGCATCTCACTCGCATGAAAGCGCTGTCGCGACAGTGGCGGCTCACCGAGGAGAAGCTGCTGGCCCTGTCGGCGCTCCATCGCGTTCCGGTCACGCGCCGCTTCTTCGGGGTGCTGCGCGCGCTCTTCCTCGACCGCCTGCTGCTGGCGGCCTTCGGGCTCGGCGCGGCGCTCGGCCTCGTCGTCGCCCTCACCGGCCACCTGCGCTGGGCCTTGCCACTCCTCGTCATGGGCGCAGTGCTCATCGCCAACGCCAAGATGGGCCGGCTCCGGCTCGCGTCGTCGGCAGAGCGGCTGCGCTCGATGCCGCGCCTCGTGCAGGCGCTCGTCGGCGTACCGCTGGTCGTGTTCGGCCACTCACACGCACCCGAGCGCGTCGCGCTGCCGGGAGGCGCCGAGTACATCAACACCGGCACGTGGGCCTCGGAGGACGCGACCGTTGCGTTCACCCACCTCGTCGTTTTCGCTGCGCCCGACAATGACGACCGCGACGGCAACAACGAGCGCAAGGGCCCAGACAGAGCCGAGCTCCGGCAGTGGCGTGACGGTGAGTCCGCGCCGTTCGTTCTGCCGCCGCGCAGCTAGACACGGCGCTGTGCCGATGCCATGTTGTCTGGCAAATGGCCACCGACGAGAACCGAACCATCGCGCCCGAGTTGCTCGCGCCCGAGTTGCTCGCGATGGTGCGCTGCCCGCGCTGTCGCGGCACGCTGCACGCCGCGCCTGCGGCGCTCCGCTGCGACGGGTGCCGCCTGCTGTTCAGCGTCGCCGAAGGTGTACCCAACTTCCTTCTCGAGGACGCGCGCCCCGCCGGCGCTGACGCGCGATGAGCCCACCGATGCAGCTCGACGGCAAGGGCCGCAAGATCCTCGTCCTCGAGGACGAGCCAGC
>JAYTLP010000067.1:0-5413 GCA_043729375.1 Myxococcales bacterium | reverse complement strand
AACGAATTTTCTCGCGAACGACCAGCTGAGTTAGGTCACGGCGTAACTGCGCTGGTCGTTCGCACCGGATAGTCACTGACAATTCCAGTACCTGGCCTGGTAGAGGCTGTCCCCGTCGTGGAAGTGGGCGTTTTGGGCGGGGGATGGGCTAGGTTGTGGGGTGCGGTTGATGGCGTACGTGTACCCGGGGTGGCATCCGATCCCGGAGCGTGACGAGACCTTTTATCCCGGCTTCACGGAGTGGGAACTCGTGGCGCAGTCGGGTCCGCGGTTCGAGGGACACTCGCAGCCGCGGCTGCCTGCGCTCGGGCGCTACGACGACCGCGACCCCACCGAGGTGGAGCGACGGCTCGCGCTCGCCGAGGCCCATGGCGTGGGAGGCGTCACCTACGGTTTTTTCTGGTGCCGCGGCAAGCGCGTGTTCCAGGACGCGCTCGACTTCGGGTTCCTCGGCTCCCCCATCGGACAGCGGCTGCCGTTCTCCGTGATGTGGGCCAACCGCATGCCGCGGCGCGTGCTGCCCGTTCGTCGCGCCGACGTGCCGGTGATCGATCCGCTACGCCTCGTCCCGTCGGACGTGGACGATTTCGTCGAGCTCGTCCGCTACCTCGGGGAGCGCTACTTTTCGCGCGAGAACTACCTGCAGCTCGACGGGCGCGCGTACTTCTCGATCTTCGACTCGACCCACTTCGTGCGCGAGCTCGGCCACGATGCAGCGCGGCTGGCGGTCACGCGCGCACGCCAGTGGCTGCGCAACGCCGGCCTCCCCGACCTGCACCTCGCTGCCATCGAGCCGAACGTGGACACGATAGGCCTCGTTCGCGACGTGGGCTTCGACAGCGTGACGCACTACGTGTTGCTGCCCGACTGGAAGGGACCGTTCCTGCAGGACTACGAGGAGATGGCGCGGCTCCGCGCGAGTCAGTGGCACGGTTTTGCCGAGCGGTCGGGCCTGCCGTATTTTCCGTCGGTATCGCCGGGCTGGGACGCGTCACCGCGCGGCGCGGACTTCGGCCCGGCGCGGCCGCAGAAGTATCCGTGGTGGCCGGTCGTCACGGGCGAGTCCCCTTCTGCTTTCGCACGCGCCGTGCAGCGCGCCCGCGATTACGCCCACCTCCACGACGCCCCGCTCGTGTTCGTGGCCTCCCTCAACGAATGGAGCGAAGGCCACTACCTCGAGCCCGACCAGCAGCACGGCACCGCCTGGCTCGAAGCCCTCCGGGAACGCACGACCCGCCTCGCCGGGTGAACGAGGCGGCGTCGTGTGCACCTGCCGCTATGGCGCGAGAACGGCCTGCGTCAGGTCTCGCTGGAAGACACCGAAGTTTCCGGCAGCGACGTAGAGGGTGTTGCTGGAGATGTCGAGAGTCTGCCCCCAGCCGAGGGTGCGAAGGAAGCTCTTGCCGACGGGAAGCGTGGGATCGGCAACATCGAGGACGAGCACGCCTCCAGCGCTCACGTTGAGGAAGAGCCGATCGTTCTTGATGCCCATCGCCTGCGTGCCGGTGAGACCGAGCGTGGCGTCGAAGCGGGCGTTCAACTTGCCCGCCGACGTGTCCAGCACCACAAGCCTGTCGAGCTGATCCTCCGCGCTCTGCGTCGAGTTGTAGTACCAGCCGTTCGACGTCGTGAGGTAGAGCCGGTCGCCTGCAGCGACGAGCGACTGCAGGTTGCGCTTGTCGAAGGTACGCGAGTCGAGGAGAGCGGCGGTGCTGGCGTCGTGCTGCTCGAGGAGGAAGAGCCGCGGGTCGCTGGTCCAGTAGCTCTGCTGTGCGTTCCACGCGTAGTGATCGTCCTGCGTTGCGTACAGCGTGCGGTCTCCGCTCTTCCAGGCGCGGACGATCTGACCGGGCACGTTGATGGCATCACCCGCACCGACGTCCTTGCCGCCGTCGGTGGTCGACCAGCGCTGCGCATAGTACTTGTAGTGAGCGAGCTCCTTGTAGTCGTCGGGCTGGCCGCCGAGGCGATCGCGATACGCGAGGTAGAACGCGCTCGTGTCGCTGGCGTCGCCGACGAGCGCGAGGTTGTCGCGATTGTCGTGCGTGATGTCGTGCGTGACGACCACGGGTGCATCCATCGCGGTGAGCCCGACAAACACGACCTGCGAGACATTCTTGCCGTTGTTCCCGTCCGGAACCCACTGCGAGCCGACGAAGGCGATGCCGCTGTCGGTCGAGACCCACTGCGCGCCGCCGTAGTAGCCCCACCACCAGCCGAACCAGGGGCCGAAGAAGTCACCGCACCAGTAGCTGTACACGGGGTAAAGGGGCAGGCCGAGGTCGGTCACCGAGCGCAGCGTCGGGTGCGTAGGATCGGTCATATCGAAGAGCACGAGCTCGGAGTTGCCGTACGAGCCGGTCCACGTGGCCTGATTCGGGTCGCTCTTGTGACGGAACACCGCGAGCGTGTTCTTCCACTGCACGACCTGCTGCACCTGGCCGACGACGAACGTGGCGACCGGCGCCGTATCGTCGATGACCCCGCCGACGGGCTTCACGCGGAAGCGCGACGCGGTGTCGTAGCCCCACGAGTAGCCCTCGTCACGCACATGCTCGACGACGAAGTTGCCGAAGCGGTAGAGCGCCTCGACGTCCGGCGCGATCTCGATTTGCGCCTGCTGCGCGGGGGCGTCGAGGTTCTCGATGTCGAAGAGCGAGAGTGACGTGTCCGACAGGTTGAGCAGCATGCGACGCGGGCCCGAACCATCGTCGTGCGCGAACACGATGGTGCGACGGACGGAGCCGCGGTCGTGCTCGACCGAGCCGTGCGTGGTGATGACGTGCTGCTCGGACGGAGGCTTCGTCGCATCGTAGGCCGCGAGGTCCCAGCTCATGATGCCGACGGCGGAGCGGTAGTCGTACCACCACCAGTCGTTGCCGTTCGTCTTCGAGTAGTAGCCGACCGGCACCGTGACGACGTTGACCCCGTTGACGCGTGCGTCGCCGATCATCTTGTGGCCCTGATCCTGGTCGAAGTTCACGTCGGAGCTGATCCACTGCGCGTCCTCGATGTCGACGCAGGCGCGCTGCACGAGCCGCACTGCTGCCGGATCGTGCACGTCGAACAGCGATACGGCGACGCCGGTGCCGAACCAGCCGGTCGACGTGCCGTTGCACTCCACCGACGGATCCGAGCCGATGCCGAGGATGAACTTCCTGTCGGCGTCGACGAAGCGGAACACGCTCATCGTGCCCGCGAGCCCATCGACGGACGACAGCACCTTCGGCTGGCCGGGGTTCGCGAAGCTGATGGCGAAGAACGGGTCGACCCGCTGCGACGTGACGGCGTACGCGACCTTGTGATCGAGGTCGAAGGTCGAGCCGCCGAGTGTTTCACCGGCGCCGAACTGAACGGCGCCGACGCGCTGCGGGTTCGCGCCGTCGGTCACGTCCCACGTCTCGAAGCTGTTCTGTACGAGCGAGGTGCCGCTGCAGTCGCTCGAGGACCACTCGCGCCGATCGAAGATGCCGTAGTAGTACGCGCGCTGCGTGGCCGCATCGTAGGCGTAGGTCTGCTTGAACTGGTCGGAGAGGTGGCCGTAGGTGTTGAACTTGGAGTAGAGGCCGATCTTGCCGCTCGGGTCGCTGATGTCGATGACGGACACCACCGCCTGGTCCTGGCTCGTGTACGAACCGCACGTGTTCGGTGAGTTCTCGACCCAGCCGTACGTCTCCCAGTTCTCGACGACGTGCAGCGTGTTCGACGTGGCCGAGATGGCGACGTCCTGGAAGTAGCGGCCGGAGTACGAGCCGTCAGCGCTGACGCTCTGGTCGCCGCCCTCGAACACCTCGAGCTTGTCCACGAGCGACGGGTTCTTCGCGTCGGCCACGTTGAAGGAGTAGACCCACGCCTGCTCCTTCGTGGCGTCGATGTTCCCGTACCAGCCCCAGTCGTAGTAGCCGTAGCCGTAGTAGTTCTGGGGGATTGTCGAGACCACATAGATGGTGTCGCCGATCTTGCGCGAGACGCCTTCCTTGAGCTGCCCGACGATGTCGATGGTCTTCAAGACCTTCGGGTGCTGCACATCGGTCACGTCGATCGTGACGAGCTGCGACGTGTCGTGGCGGACGAAGCGGGGCTGACCCGCCTCCTGCGTCATGTACAGCGAGTCTCGGAGCAGCGCGTAGACGGTGTTGCCGTCGACGTACATCTCGACGGGATAGCCGTAGACGGGCAGCCGCGAGACGAGCTTCGGATGCTTGGCGTCGGCGAGGTCGTACACGATGAAGCCGCGGTACGTGTCGAAGTAGAAGAGCCGGCTCTGATCGATGCGATAAATGTCGGCCTCCTCGACGGTGCCGGTCCGACCGTTCGGCGCCGCGGGCGCGTTCTTCGTCGGGCTCGTCGCGGTCGATGCGGCGACACCCGGGGCGCCGTCCTCGCCGCCGTTGTAGCGCGCGACGTCCGTGATGAACGATGTGGAACCGGGTGTGAGGCCGTCGTGGCTCGTGCAGGCGGCAACGAACAGGAACGCCAGGGATAGCTTTGCTCTCATCGGAAAAACTCCTCGCCTACAAGCCTCAGCAGCGGCCGTGCCAGTCGGACCGGCGTTTGATTGCGCCCAGATAGCGGCGGCGGGCCGCTACTCGACACTCGGTTCTTCATGGCGAGGCTCGAAAAACTGTGGCGCGACATCAAAGCTGCTGATGGCTTCTCCTCTCGGCGCGACAGTCGGCGCACAAGGCGTATCGTTCCGCGTCTGGGCTCCGTCTGCGCAGAAGGTGCAGGTCGTGTTCGACGTCGGTCCCCCACTCGAGCTCGAGCCCGTCGATGGCGGTGACTTCGTCGGCACGGCCGAGACGCGCAAGGCCGGCGATCGCTATCGGTACCGCCTCGACGATCGGGGCCCGTTCCCCGATCCGTGCTCGCGCTTCCAGCCAGACGGTCCGCACGGGCCGTCCGAGGTCGTCGATTCTTCCACGTACGAGTGGAGGGACAAGGCGTGGCGCGGCGTCACGATGCCGGGGCAGGTCGTGTACGAGCTGCACGTCGGCACGTTCTCGTCCGGCGGCACCTTCGCGAGCGCGCGTGAGCACCTGTCGGCGCTCGCCGAGCTCGGCATCACGCTGCTCGAGGTGATGCCGGTCGCGGAGTTCTCGGGGCGCTGGAACTGGGGCTACGACGGGGTGGATCTGTGGGCGCCGTTCCACGGGTACGGCACGCCCGACGACTTCCGGGCGTTCGTCGACGAGGCCCACCACCTTGGCCTGGGCGTGATTCTCGACGTGGTCTACAACCACCTCGGCCCCGACGGCAACTACCTCGGCCAGTACACCTCGCACTACGTCACGGACCGCTACAAGAACGCGTGGGGCGAGGCGATGAACCTCGACGGCCCCGAGTCGTCGCACGTGCGCGAGTTCTTCATCGAGAACGCGTGCATGTGGATCCGCGAGTACCACCTCGACGG
>JAYTLP010000066.1:0-12337 GCA_043729375.1 Myxococcales bacterium | reverse complement strand
CTCCTGGCGCCTGCCTCGTCGACGAACGTCGTCGGAAGGAAATCGACCGCGTCGGCGAGGCCGATGAGCGGGGTCTCGGCCGACAGATCGGTGAGCTCGACCGCCGGGAGCCCGAAGCGTCCGACCCGCGTGCGCCTGAGCATCGACAGGTGCGCGGGCACCCCGAGCAGCGCTCCGAGATCTTCTGCGATGACGCGGATGTACGTACCCTTCGTGCAAGTGATGCGTAAGCGATAAACGGCACCATCGAGCGGAGCCATCGAGAGGGACCGGACTGTCACGGGACGCGCCTTGCGCTCGACCTCTATGCCCTGTCGGGCAAGGTCGTAGAGGCGCTGGCCGTCCACCTTGATAGCGGAGTACATGGGCGGCGTCTGCAGGATGTCGCCGACCAGCTTTTCGGCTTCCCGCGTCACGCGCTCCGGAAGGAGGTCGTTCACGCTCGCTCGCGAGACCACCTCGCCCTCCGCGTCGCCGGTCGCGGTGCCCACGCCGAACACGACGTCGGCCTCGTAGGTCTTGTCGCAGTCGGTCAAGAAGGGCACGAGCTTCGTGGCCTCGCCGAGGCAGACGGGCAGGATGCCGGTGGCCATCGGGTCGAGCGTGCCCGTGTGGCCGACGCGCGCCGTGTGCATGCGGCGGCGCACCTCGGCCACCACGTCGAACGAGGTGGGCCCGCGCGGCTTGTCGACGACGATGACGCCGTGAACGTCGCCTCCCTTGCGCCGCTTCACCCCGTGGGCTTCTTGAGGTCGGCGAGGATCTCGTTCACGCGATCGGCGGCGTCGGTGCCCACATCGAGCTCGAAGCGGAGCTCGGGTGTCTTCTTCGCGTCGAGGCGCTTGCGCAGCGACACTCGCAAAAAGGGCGCCGCACGGTTGAGGCCCGCGATGAGGGCCTCCGACGCTTCCGGTGTGCCGTCGTGCAGCGTCACCTGGACCCGGGCCATGCCGAGGTCGGCCGTCACGTGGACCTGCGTTATCGTGACGAGCCCGCCCGCCTCCGTCACGCGCGGATCCTTGATGTCCCGGTAGATCATGGTGGCTAGCTCGGCCTGGATGAGCTTGCCGAACCGCTCTTGTCGTTGACTCACGGCGCGGAGACTACTTCATCGTCAGCGGCGTCGCACGGCTCGCGTGACGGCACGCGCGAGGACGGCAAACCGCTGCCGGCTGCCGCCGCGCTCGAGCCGCACCTCGTCGCCGACACGCACGAGGCCGCCACGGACCACCGTCGCGTAGACCCCACGGTGGGGAGCTTCTTCGCCCGCAGCGGCAAGAGCTGCATGTTCTGCTCGGCTATCGTCCTAAGGACGCGTGGATCCGCCGGCAGATCGTCCTGCGCCAGCGTCGTCATGACGCAGCGAGGGCACGTGGAAGGGGACAGACGAGGTCGGGTCGGAAGCGCGCCACGTCGAAGCGCGCCTCCGGGCACGCGCGCGACAGCATGGCCAGCGATGTCGTCGTGAAGAGGTGGATCGGCGCGGAGGCGCATCCACGAGCGATACGGCGCGGCCGAGCGCGAGCCGCGCGTTCATGTCCTATGCCTCGCTCGAGAGGACCGTGTCGTCGAGCAGCGTTGGCTCGACGCGGTCGCCGGTGTGGCGCGCCCGGTGATGAAGCAACGCCTCTCCCCCGGCGCGCGGGCTGCTTCGGGCTCACGACGTGCCCCTTCGACGTCGGGTAGCGCCTCGGCGCTTGCACCCGCGCGGGCAGCGTCACTTCTTGTCGCCGGGGTCGGCTCCCTCTAGAAAGCGCGCGGGCAGCCAGTCGGGCAGCCCCTCGGGCTCGGCGATGCGTGGCACGCTCGGGACGCTCGGCGGACGCAACGGCCCCGGCTCGTCGGGCTCCCAGTGCTCCTTGCCGGCCTCGAGCGACTCGTCGCCGTAGTTGATGTAGTCCTGCTCGTCGTTCAGCACCTTCGCCGCGGCGAGGTCCTCGATGTACTGCAAGATCTTCTGCACCACCGACTGCGTGAAGCCGAGCTCGTTCGACACCACGGAGAAGCCGAGGTCCGACGACTGGACCTCGTCGTTGTCGCCCACCTCCGCGATCGCGCAGTTGAACTTGTGCTGCACCTTCTCCTTGATGTGGCGAAGCACCGAGCGCTTGTCCTTCAGCGTCTCGTTCCCCGCCATCATGAGGCTCACCTTGCAGACGCCAACGACCATGGTCCGATGAGCGTAGCACCGACGGGACCCGGCCACAGCCACCGTGAGCCCCTGACGCCTGCAGTCAGCGCTTCGTTCGCGCGTTTGCGAGCAAACCACTGATTTTTTGAGCAGAGGGCCCTGGTTCACGGCTTGCTTCGACCGGACACATGAAGATCCGCCTGACCGGTCACGCGCTCCTCCTTTCCGGCTTCCTCGGCCTCCTCGCAGCCGATGCCGACGCCGCTCGCCTCGCACCGCGCGTTGCCATCCGCGTGCAACCGGTCGCGCCGCGCATGCACCTTCCGGCCGATCCCCATCCGCACGCTCTCGTCCGGGCAAAGCTGGGCAAAGGGCTCGCACTCCGCCTCACCGCCCAGCCGTCGACCCAGCTCGGACGTTTCGTCTCCGCGCTCGGCAAGGCCGCCGGAGCGAAGATCAACGCGCCCCGCCCTGCGACCCCCGAGGGTCAGTACGGCGTGGTGCCGGGCGCCAAGGCGTTCGTCGATGGTGTGAACCTCGAGGATGTGCAGCAGGGCCATCTGGCCGACTGCTTCTTCGTCGCCTCGCTCGCATCGGTCGCGTACACGCACCCGGCACTCCTGCAGAAGGCAATCAAGGAGCAGGCCGATGGCTCGCTCTCCATCGCGCTCTACCACCGCACGAACGTGGGCGCGTTCGAACGCGACTCGGTGACCGTCGACAAGCTCGTGCCACTGTCGGGTACGGGTCGTCCGCAGTTCGCGCGCGGCAAGGTCGCAACGCAGCTCTGGCCCGCATGGATGCAGAAGGCGTACACGGCCCAGGTCGACACGCTCGACGGCACGACCAAGGGCTACGGCGCGATCAACAACGGCGGCACCCCGGGCGACGCCTTCGAGGCGCTGACCGGCAAGCCGTCGCGCACCATCGCGGTGGCGCCGCAGATGGCGGACTCGCTCTACGCCGCGATCGCCACGGCAGCCAAGGCGAACCGTCCCATCGCTGCCGTGACGCCGAAGACGCTGCCCGAGGGCGCGCCGGTGCACGAGTGGCACACGTACTCGGTGCTCGGTGTGCGTGAGGAAAACGGCCAGAAGCTCGTCAAGGTGCGCAACCCCTGGGGCTACAGCGAGCCGGGCGATCCGAACGGCGGCGATGGCATCTTCGAGATCGACATCGCCACGTTCGCCAAGAGCTTCAACTCGCTGGCCATCGGCGGGTAGTCGGGCGCTACCGCGACACGACGCCGCAGGGACCCGATGTTATGCTCGCGCAAAAGCCTCGAATTGCGCCGGCGCGCCTGCGCCTACGTGCACGAGCACCTTGAAAATGGAGCCAGACGCCATGCCCCGAATGCTTTCCCTCTCCCTCTTCCTTGCGGTCACGTCACTCGGCACAGTCGCGCAGGCTGACCACGAGCTGCGGGCCAAAGTGGAGGTCCACCGCGACAAGGCTGCGCTGAAGGATGATCGACTCGACCTCGCTCGTCTGAACGGGCTCCTCGAGAGCTACGATCGCGCGATGGCATCGACGTCGAACGCCGAGCTCACCAAACTCGACGTCGAGCTCCGCCGCCTCCTCCGGGCCGAGCTGAAGGAGAGCCGCAAGGAGCTGCGCTCGGACATCCGCGACACCAGCCACGAGCATGACGGCACGGCTCGAGAGAAGGTCCTCGGCCGCAAGCCCTACGATCGGCGTGACGGCAATCCCGGTGCGGCGGACATCAAGGTCGAGGCCTCTGCGCTCGCGACGAAGCAAACGATCATGACCGAGCTCGATGCGGTCATCGGCAAGCACGACGCCGCCACCATGAGCTACCGCCGCGAGCGGATGGTCCGCCTCATCGCGATGGCCAAGGCCGAGGTTCGCAATGATGGCAAGGAGCTGCGCGACGACGTAGCGAACCACGACGAGAAGACCGGCAAGCCGTAGCGTCCGCCGGGACCTCGCCACAAATCACGACGCCGCCCCGAGCTCTCGCTGGGGCGGCGTGGAGGTGCGGCGATTACAGCTGCGGACGGACGGTTGCGGGGTTGAGGACGGCTGCGACTTCCTCGACCTCGTAGGCTTCGATGATATCGCCGACCTGGATGTCGTTGTACGCCTCGAGCCCGATGCCGCACTCGTAGCCGGACTGGACCTCGCGGGCGTCGTCCTTGAAGCGGCGCAGCGATGTGAGCTTGCCGATGTAGATCTGGACGCTGTCGCGAACGAGACGCATCTGCGAGTTGCGGCGGATGAGGCCCTCGGTGACGTACGAGCCTGCGATCTGGCCGAGCTTCGGGATGACGAAGACCTGCCGGACCTCGGCCTTGCCGAGCGGCTTCTCTCGCTTGACCGGCGCGAGCAGCCCCGCCATCGCCTTGCGAACGTCGTCGATGGCCTCGTAGATGATGTTGTAGAGCTTGACGTCGACGCCCTCGGACTCCGCGAGCTGCGCGGCCTTGCCGGCCGGCCGCACGTGGAAGCCGACGATGATGGCGTTGCCCGCCTTCGCGAGGTTGACGTCGCTCTCCGTGATGCCGCCGACGCCGGACATGATGACGTCGACCTTCACCTGGTCGTTGGTGAGGTTCTGGAGCGCGTTCTTCACGGCCTCGGACGAGCCCTGCACGTCGGTCTTGAGGACGATCTTCAGCTCCTTGACCGCGCCTGCCTTGATCTTGTCGAGGATGTTCTCGAGCGTGACGCGGCTGGTGCCCGCGAGCTCCTTGCGACGACGCGTGTCACGACGGTGCTCGACGAGCTCCTTCGCCTGCTTCTCGTCGGTGGCGACGTTGAGCGACTCACCCGCGTCGGGCACACCGCCGAGCCCGAGGAGCTCGACAGGCGTGGACGGACCCGCCGACGTGAGCGTACGGCCCTTGTCGTCGAGCATCGCGCGGACCTTGCCGACGAACTCGCCCGCGACGACGGTGTCGCCGGCGCGGAGCGTGCCTTCCTGGATGAGGATGGTGGCCATCGGGCCGCGGTTGCGGTCGAGCTTGGACTCGATGACGACGCCCTTGGCCGCCTTGTTCGGGTTGGCGCGGAGCTCGAGCACGTCGGTCTGCAGCGCGAGCATCTCGAGCAGCGTGTCGATGCCGACCTTCGTACGGGCCGAGAGGTCGACGAAGATCGTGTCGCCACCCCACGCCTCGGGAACGAGCCCGTGGTCGGAGAGCTGCTGACGGATCCGCTCGGGCTGCGCGCCCTGTTTGTCGATCTTGTTGACGGCGACGATGATCTTCACGCCGGCTTCCTTGGCGTGCTTGAGCGCCTCGACCGTCGTCGGCATCACGCCGTCGTCGGCCGCGACCACGAGGACCACGATGTCAGTGGCCTGCGCGCCGCGGGCACGCATCGCGGTGAAGGCTTCGTGACCGGGCGTGTCGAGGAAGACGACCTCTTGGCCGGACGGCGTCTTCACCTTGTACGCACCGATGTGCTGCGTGATACCGCCTGCTTCGCCTGCCGCCACGTTCGCGTCGCGGATCGCGTCGAGCAGCGACGTCTTACCGTGATCGACGTGACCCATGATGGTGACGACCGGAGCGCGGGTGACGAGGTCCTCCTCGTTGTCGGCGGCGGACTCGAAGACGTCCGACTCCTGGAACGCGGTGGACTCGATCTCGAAGCCGAAATCTCCGGCGAGGAGCGTTGCCGTGTCCTGATCGATGGCGTTGTTCAGCGTGATACCCGTCATGCCCATCGACCAGAGCTTCTTGAGAACGTCGGTGGCCTTCACGCCCATCTGCTTGGCGATCTCGCCGACGGCTACCGTCTCCTCCATCTTGAGAATGCGCTTGTGAGCGGCAGGCGTCGTGATCTGCGTCTGCTTGGACTTGCCGAGGGGTGCTCGCTTCTTCGCAGGCATCGACGGCGAGGGACGCCCGAAACGGCCGGGCGGACCGGCGTCACGACGCATGCCGGGCGCAGCCCCACCTGGACCGCGCGGACCGACACCGCCGGGACCGCGCTCCTGGATCTGGTAGCGCGGCCCGAGGTCGATCATCCGACCCGTGGGACCGTACTTGATGGGCTCGGGCGTGCCGGGCACTGCCGGTGCGCCGGGCACGGGGAGCGGCGCGTTGGCCGACTGGCGCGTCTCGACGATGGGCCCGCCTGCGGTGCGCGACGTCTCGACGACGACGCGCCGCTGGGCGGGCTCCGGCGCAGGCTTGACCACAATGGGCTCCGGCGTCGGCGCGGGCTTGGCCACGACGGGCTCCGGCGCAGGCGTCGGCTTCGGCTGCTCCACGACGGCAGGCCTCTCGACGACGGGCGGCGCCTCGACGACGGGCCGCTTCTCCTCGACCGGCTTCGGCGGCGCGGGACGCGGGGCTGGCGCCTCGGCACGGGCCGTGACGGCGGGACGCGGCGCAGGCGGCGGCTCCGGCGCGGGCGCCGGACGCAGCGGGGCACCGTCGCGCGTGCGGCGGCGGATGACCGTGGACGACAGACGCTCCTCGACGAGGTTCGACTGACGCTCCTTGTCGAGTGAGCGACGGACGCGCGTCACATCCTCGGTCTCGAGGTTCGACATGTGGTTCTTCACCTCGATGCCGAGCGCTCTGACCTTCTCGATCAGATCTTTGTTCGTGAGGCCGAGATCCTTCGCGACCTCGTAGAGGCGGACCTGCTTCGCTGCAGCATCTGCCGCGGCCTTGGTGCCCGCAGCCCGCTCACCGGTATTCATGCTCACGTTTCCCTCTAGACCCTTCATCAAACCCTGATTCTTGTTCGCGCGACCCAGCGGATTCTCGTTCATCTCGTTTGCCACTCACATCACCCCAGAGACGCTCGAGTTCGTTGCCAGCCGGGTCGGTGAATATGCGCCCTCGGAACGAACGTGCAAAGGCCTGGCTTCGTAACGCTTGCGTGACGCACTCGCGCCGGGAGTGCAGGTATGCACCGCGGCCCGGCAGGATGGCGCGCCGATCCGCGACGACCTGACCGCGGCGATCGCGGACGATTCGGACCATGGCTGCCTTCGGTCCCACGAGCCGGCAGCCGACGCATGTGCGCCCTCGTATCGACAATGCTTCACGCCTGGCCCGCCATGCGCGCGCCGCTCGACGAGCCGGAGCCCACGTTGGACGGCGGCAGGTCGTCGCCTTCGTCGGACGGCTCCGGGGCCGACTCGTCGAGCTCGCCGAGGTAGACCTTCACCCAGTGCTTGAGCTGACGCGCCTTCTTCATGCCGATGCCGGTCGAGTTGGCGATGCGCTCGACCTCGTTCTCGAGATTGATCTTCTCGACCGAGTCGTAGCCCCCCTGGTAGAGCATGGGCAGCGTGTTCTCGCCGATGCCACGGACCGCGAGCAGGCGGTCCTGCGGCGACTTCTTGGCCTCGTCGGCGAGGCGCGCGGCCCTCTCGGCCGCCTTGAGGCGACGCTCCTCGGCGCGTGCGCGGTCGACCTCGACCTGCTTGACCGAGTTGGTCTTGATCTTCGTTGCGCCCTCTTCTCCACCGATGCCGGGGACGCCCGCGAGCTCGTCGAGACGCGCGTTCATGACCTCCTCGGACGACCGCCAGCCGAGCTTGAACAGAGTCGAGGCGAGCTCGTCGGACGAGCCCTCGATGTCGGCGAGCGAGCGCTTGGCCTGCTCCTCGAGCTCGCGGACCTTGCTCTCGGAGTGGATGTCGATGCGCCAGCCGGTGAGCTGCGACGCGAGCCTCACGTTCTGGCCCTTCTTGCCGATGGCGAGCGAGAGGCGATCGTCGGGGACGATGAGCTCCATGGTGTGCGTCTCTGCGTCGATGACGACGCGGGATACCTCGGCCGGTGCGATGGCGTTGCAGACGAATCGCGCTGGATCCTCGGAGTACGGCACGATGTCGACCTTCTCGCCGCGGAGCTCCTGGACGACGGCCTGGACGCGCGAACCCTTCATGCCGACACACGCGCCGACCGGGTCCACCTCGCGGTCGCGGCTGGCGACGGCGATCTTGCTGCGAGCGCCGGGCTCACGGGCCGACGACTCGATGCGCACGATGCCCTCGTACATCTCGGGCACTTCCTGCTCGAAGAGCTTCTCGAGGAGTCCCTTGTGCGTGCGCGAGAGCACGATCTGTGGTCCGCGCGCCGACTTCTCGACGTCGAGGCAGTAAGCGACGATGCGGTCGCCGGGGCGATACGACTCGCGGATGACCTGCTCGCGCACGGGCAGGATGGCCTCGTGGCGACCGATCTCGACGATGAGGTTGCCGCGCTCGAAGCGCCGCACGGTGCCCGAGATGAGCTCGCCCTTCCGGTCCTTGTACTCGTTGTAGACGTTCTCGCGCTCGGCCTCTCGGGTGCGCTGGATGATGACCTGCTTGGCGGTCTGCGCGGCGATGCGACCGAACTGCTTGATGGTCTCGTGCAGGTCGAGGAGGTCGCCATACTTCGACTCCTGCTCGGAGGCGCGCTGGCGATCTTCGCTACGGTAGAAGATCTGGAAAAGGAGCTCGTCACCTACGGAGGCGGCGAGGCCGTTGGCGTCGGCTTCCGGCTTTGCGATCTCGCGCCCTGGCGCAGACTCCGGGCCGTCGACGACGTAGCAGATCTGGAACAGATCGACCGCGCCGATGTCCTCGTTGTACTGGGCCTCGAGCTCACGGTGCATGCCGAAGACCTTCTTGGCTGCCGTGAGGATGGCCTGCTCGAGCATCTGCAGGAGGACCTTGACGTCGATCCCCTTGTCCTTGGAGACCTGCTCGAGAACTTGGGTCAGGTTCGGTTCCATCTCAACGACTCCCGTTTTGCGTCGTGCGGGCTTCTGAGGTCGGCTCGTCGCCGTCCTTGTGCTGCTTGGTGCTGGAATTCTTGCTCGCGGCGTCGAAGTCGTAGACGAGGTTCGCCTTTTCGATCTCGGCCACCGGCACGTCGAGGATGCGGTCGCCCACGTCGACAAAAATCGTCGCTGCGGCGCCTTCGCCGCGGAGCTCGACGAGCGGGCCTACGTAGTTGCGACGACCGGGCGGCGGCCCGAGCGGACGGCGCGTCTTCACCTTCACCTTGCCGCCCACGACCCGGGAGAAGTCGGCCGCGAGCTTGAGCGGATAGTCCACGCCCGGCGAGCCCACTTCGAGGCTGTACGTGTCCGAACCCGGCACGGCCTCCGACACGTCGAGCACCGTCGACAGGTCACTCGCTATCTCTGCGCAGGCATCGAGCGTGATGCCCTCGCCCGGGGCATGCGGGCCGTCGGGCTTGTCGATGAAGAGGCGCAGGATCCAGCCCCCCTGCTCCCGCTTCCACTCGAGGTCCACGAGCGCATAGCCCGCCCCTTGGATCACCGGCGTGGTGATCCGGGCGACTTGCTCGAGGTCTACTTTGTTGGCCGCGGTGGTCATTGAATTCGCTGGGTTGCGCTCCGGAAACATGGTGTTGGGCGAAAAAATAGGCGGGCTGACAGCCCACCTTTCGTGAAATCACCAAAAGTGTCGGAAGCGGTTAGCACGAACGACAATACAGCGCAAGCATCGCCCGAGCGTCGCTCAAGCCTCGGAGTACGCGGAGAAAAGCCTGTGAAGAACTCGGCTGACCGTCAGCGAGGGGGAAGTTCCCGTCTCCCCTCGCAGCGGCACAGCCGCAGCGAGCTTGCCCCACCGCGCGACGACCGCGCGAGTTTCATTCGCGCTCAGCTGGCCTTCTTCCCCTGCTGCGCGATGGTCAGCACCTCGAGGTAGTGGCGGTCGGCGTAGTACGCCATCGCCTCGAGAGCGTCCTTCATGCTCGCGTCGCCCGCGTCCTCGACCGGCAGCTCCACTGTGAGGACCACGTCGTCGTCGTCGTCGATGGCGAACTTCGCGAGGTTGATCTCGCGATTGAGGCGCAGCAGGTGGCGGTACAGCTCACGTGCATGGTCACTCACGCGCGGCGCGACGACGAACGGGACGATGGTGAAGAAGATCCAGTTGTCCGTGAGGCGAACGTAGAACCTGAAGCTGTTCACGTCCCCGCGGAAGCCCGACCGCCACGTATTGCGATCGACGCGCTCGACGGGCCACCCGTCCCCCTTCAGGAATTCTTCGACCCGCTCTGCGGTCAACGTCACGATGGGCGGCGATTAGCCCGCGCACACAAAGCTTGTCAATGGGGCACCTGCATCAAATGATGTTTCCATGAAGCTCATGGCGGCCGTGGTCCAGATGACCTCGCGCGACAACCTCTCCGAGAACCTCGACAAGGCCACCGCGCTCATCGCGGAGGCGGCGAAGCGAGGCGCGCAGCTCGTGACGCTGCCCGAGAACTTCGCGCTCTTCACTGCTGTCGAGGCCGACCGGCGCGCGGCCCGCGAGCGTCTCGACGGAAAGGGGCCCATCCTCACCGCCATGAGCGCGGCTGCGCGGGCCCACGGGGTCGCGCTGGTGCTCGGCGGCATGCCCGAGCTCCCCGACGGCCACGAGCCGCGCGCGCACAACACGAACGTCTACCTCGACGCCACCGGTGCCGTGCGCGGCGTCTACCGGAAGATCCACCTCTTCGATGTGAAAATCCCCGACGGTGCCAGCTACGCCGAGTCCGAGGCGACCGCGCCGGGCACGGACGCGGTCGTCGTGGAAACGCCCTGGGCCAAGCTCGGCCTCAGCGTCTGCTATGACGTCCGATTTCCCGAGCTGTACCGGATGCTCTCGAGCCGTGGCGCGCAGATCCTCACCGTCCCGGCCGCGTTCACGCTCCACACCGGCCGCGACCACTGGCATGTGCTCCTGCGCGCGCGCGCCGTCGAGAACCTGTGCTACGTGCTCGCTCCGGCCCAGTTCGGTCGGCACAGCAATGAGCGCGTGACGTACGGCCACGCGCTCGTCGTGGACCCGTGGGGTCAAGTGCTCGCCGAGGTGGGCGATCACGAAGGCGTGGCCGTCGCGGAGCTCGACCTCGACTACCAGGCTCGCCTGCGCGCGGAGCTGCCGGCGCTGGCGCATCGCCGGCTCTAGCACCAGCGTTGTCGTGGGCGACAGCGAGCGGACCTTCATCGCGAACCTTCGCGTGTCGGCGCCCTCCGCCACATCGAGCGTGACGGCGTCGTACTACTTCACGACGCCCGTCACCTGCTCGTGGAACATCTGCTTCAGCTTGGCCTGACCGTTGTTTCCGTAGTCGTGCCGGACCCAGTCGTGCTGCTCCGTCGACGGCACGGCGCCGTCGTCGACGCGATCCCTCATCGACAGCGCGAGGCGCGGCGTCATCGAGTCGAAAAACTTGAGCCCGGTCTTCTTCTCGATGTCGCTGACCGATGTGCGGTAGCGGCCCCAGTCGTGGTCGACCTTCACGTCCTCGTTGTTGTTGGGGATGATGATGGAGATGACGCGGGTCTTGTCGTCGATGTCCTCGACGCGCTGCCCCTTCTTGAGCAGCGCAACCACCTTCCACGTCGCGCTCGGCACGGCCACGTTGCGTTGCTCGACGGGCGCCTGCCCGAACACACCGCCTGCAATGACGTGCGCGACGAGCTCGCCGCTCGTCACCTGCGCTCGATAGAAGTCCTCGAACTTGTTCCACGGACCGGTGTTGTTGTTCACGGCCTGCGGCAACATGTTGGTGAACACGAAAGTCTTGGCGTTCTCGCGCGGGTTCCGGGTGCGCTCCCCGGAGCGCACCATGTGCCCGCGCGAGAAGCCCGGCATCTTGTAGTCGCCGCTGTTCGGCTGATAGAAGCGCTTCGGCAGCGTTGCGTCGGGCCGGAACTGCTCGTGGCGCCCGATGTCGCCGAGGTCCTGGTTCGACACTTCCCAGCTCGCCCAGTTCATCGCGTTTCGCTTTGCGTTGTACGAGATGACGTAGCTGTTGCGGACCAGCAGGAGGTCGTTGTCGTTCTTGCGCGTCGCAGGCGACGGCATGCCTAGCTCGATGTGCCGGGCGGCGCGGTCGGCGGTCGCCGCTGGCGTCCCCAGCATCCGAAGGCGCGCGGACGCGCGGTCGAGTGAGGCCTTGTCTGCGCGAGCGAACGGCGAGGCGAGGAAGCAAGACAGCAGGGCCGCAGCGCGAAGCATCATGTCATCCGGTGTTGCAAGCGACAGGCCCACGCAAACATACGATTCGCCTGGACCCGCGCGTGTTCCCTGGACCTCGCTGCGCCGCGGCGGGGGTCGCGACACCCCACGCAACCACCCGGATCTATTTGCCGAGCGTGACGGTGTACGTGTAGCTTGGGTTGAACTGCGCTACCGGGTCCCGCTGCGACAGCGCGACCGGGACGGCCACTGCAGTCACCACCACGGCGAGCCCTGCGACC
>JAYTLP010000065.1:0-5978 GCA_043729375.1 Myxococcales bacterium | reverse complement strand
AAGAAGAACCCGCAGGCCGCCAGGGGTGGCCTCGTTGCCGGCGTGCTCCGCGACGGCGACTGGAACATCGCGCTCAAGTGGCTCGGCGACAACAAGATCGCCAACAACCCGAACGAGAAGACCTACGACCCCGACGCGCTCAACTGGGTTAACGCGCCCGACTACGTGGATGCTGCCCAGAAGTACGTGAGCGGTTTCTGCACCGACCTCGAGAACGTGAAGACCAAGAAGACGGAGAAGCACTGCGTCGACGGCGTCGTCACGTGGACGCCCGGCGACGTCACGGTCGCGCAGAAAAAGGGCGGGCTCGTCAGCATCGTCTCGACGAAGGAGTACCGGTCGCAGATGCCGAACGTCATCATCGGCCACCGCAGGTGGATGGCGCAGAACCGCAAGCTCGTCACGGGCATGCTTCGCGCGATCTTCGAGGGCGGCGACCAGGTGCGCACCAGCGACGACAACCTGCAGCGCGCCGCGGCCATCTCGGCCATCGTGTACGGCGAGAAGGATGCGGCCTACTGGTACAGGTACTTCCGGGTGCAGTCGGAGCTGGACGCCACGGGCACGATGGTCGAGCTCGGTGGCTCGTCGGTGTCGAACGCAGCCGACAACCTCAACACGTTCGGCCTCTCGCCCGGCTCCACCAGCATCTTCGCCGCGACGTACACGGTCTTCGGCGACCTCGTGAAGTCGCAATACCCGGACCTCGTGCCGTCGTACTACCCGGTCGCCCAGATCCTCGACACCAGCTACGTGAAGGAAGCGGCGCAGGGCGCGAGCAAGGAAGGCGCCGACGTGGCGCAGTTCTCCGGGCAGGAGAAGCTGAAGAGCGTCGTGTCGCGCCGCGCGTGGGACATCGAGTTCGCGACCGGCAGCGACAGGTTCTCCCCGAAGGCCACCGCCGAGCTCGAGCAGCTCTTCGACGATCTCGTCGTCGCCGGTGGCACCATCGTCGAGGTCCACGGCCACACCGACAACCAGGGTACGGTCGACTCCAACCAGAAGCTCTCGGAGGCGCGCGCGTTCGCGGTGAAGAAGTTCCTCGAGACGCAGTCCGCCACCAACTTCCCCGATGGCCGCGTCCGGGTGTTCGCGCACGGCATGACGCAGCCGCTCGCCCCCAACGACGCGGCCGAGAGCCGCGCCAAGAACCGTCGCGTCGAAGTCATCCTCGGCACCGCCGAGTGAGGCAGGCCGCTCCCCGCGGCACGGCCTCGCCCTCCGGGCGCAAGGTCGGCCAGCCGCTCCGCAACGTCTTTCTGCCCAACCGGCCGGTCTCGTTCTCGGTCGGGCTCGCGCTGGTGGCGCTGTGGACTCTCGCGCTTCTCGCCACGTGGGTGCTCACGCCGTACGCGACGCTGCCGACGCCGCGAGAGGTGTGGGCTGCCTTCGGCGACCTGTGGTGGAACCACGGTCTCGGCGTCGATCTCGGCGTGACGCTGCGGCTCATCTTCCACTCGCTGCTGCTCGCGGTCGCCATCGCCATGACGCTGTCGTACGCGACGGTCGTGCCACTGTTCCGCCCGCTGACCGTGGCGGTCTCGAAGCTGCGCTTCCTCGGGCTCACCGGTCTCATCTTTCCGTTCACGCTGTGGACCGGCGGTGGCTACAAGCTCAAGGTCGCGCTGCTCACGTTCAGCATGGTGTCGTTCTTCGTGACGTCGATGGCGCAGGTGGTGCTCGAGATCCCGCGAGCCGCCTTCGACCACATGCGTATGCTCGGCGCGAGCGACGGACGCATCCTGTGGGAGGTCGTCATCCTCGGTACGTTCGACAAGGCGCTCGACGTCCTCCGTCAGAACGCGGCAATAGGCTGGGCCATGATCACGATGGTCGAGGGCATCTCGCGATCGGAGGGCGGCATCGGGGCGCTCATCCTCAACCAGAACAAGCACTTCTTGCTCGCCGAGGTGTACGCGCTCCTGTTCCTCATCCTCTTCATCGGGCTCGCTCTCGACTACGGCATGGGCGTGCTCGTCCGCGTGCTGTGCCCGTATGCGCAGCTCGAGAGGGTTCGCCGATGAGCGACGTCACGAAGGAGCTCGCCAAGGACGTCCTCTTCTCGATCCGAGACGTCTCCCTCAAGCTCGCGGGGCAGCACGTGCTGCACCAGGTCACCTTCGACGTGGGCGATCGCGTCCGGCCCGATGCGGTGACGGGCCAGATCATCGGATTGCTCGGCCCGTCCGGCGTGGGCAAGACGCGCCTGCTCCGCATCCTGGCGGGCCTCGATTGCCCCGACGACGGCAGCGTCATCGGGCCCGATCGCAAGCCGCTCGTCGCGGGCGACGTCGGCGTCGTGTTCCAGGACTATCCGCTCCTGCGTCACCGCACCGTGCTCGACAACCTCGTGGTGGCGGGCATCGCAAACGGCATGAGCACGAGCGAGGCGCGGACGCTGCTCGAGCGCTTCGGCCTCCTCGAGCGACAGGACCGCTACCCGGCGCAGTTCTCGGGCGGTCAGCGCCAGCGCGTCGCGATCGCGCAGCAGATCATGTTCCCGAAGCAGCTCCTGCTCTTCGACGAGCCGTTCTCCGGCCTCGACCCCATCGCCGTCGACGCCGTGACGCGCCTGCTCGTCGAGGTCGCCAACATGTCGGAGACCACGACGCTCGTCATCGTGACCCACGACATCTTTGCCGCGATGATGGTGAGCGACACGATCCTCCTGCTCGGCCGGACGAAAGATCGTCCCGGCGCGAACATCGTCGACACCTACGATCTCGTCGAGCGCAACCTCGCATGGCGCGACAAGGTGAACGAGGCCCCGGCCTTCGTCGCACTCGAGCAGGAGATCCGCGCGCGCTTCCGCACGCTCTAGCCCGCACGCGGCTACTGAACGGTCAGCGTCGCGCACATCCCGTTGCACTTGTCCCCGGTGACCGTCGCGTGCAGGTCGCAGTGGTAGTCGACGACCGTGCCGCTCGTGGTGCCCGCGGGGACGACGAACGTGAACTCGCCCGACGACTTCGTGCCGCTGTCGAAGCTGACGGCCGCACCCGGATCGGAAGTCACCGTGTGCGCGGATGCGAAGCTCCAGTGGACGGTCGAGCCCGCGGAGACGGTGCACGCTGCGGGGGTGAACATGTGTCCCGCGCCCGCGACGATCGGGTTGCCGACGCTGCCGCATGCGCCGGACGTGCCCATGTCGGCTGGGCTCGAGCCGAGCGTGGCGATGAACGTCACGCTGTCCGCGAGGGTCGCGCCGCTCGGGTCGAGGACCGGCGACAGGTCATCGTGATGGAGCTCGGCACGCAGCGTATGGCTGCCCGCCACCGTCGGGAAGGTGGGGCAGTAGTCGAGCCCCGCGGTGGCCGTCGTGGAGGAGGCCACCGCGTTGTAGGGCTTCGGGCTGGCCGCATCTTCGAGTTCGTTGCAGGTGCTGCCGTCGATGAACAGCTCCACGTGACCGCAGCCCTTCTCGCCGAGGCAGGTGCCGGGATCCTTCAGCACGATGCCGCTCGACGAGAGCATGACGTCCACGTCCGGGCTGTCCGCGGTGAACGCGACTGCGCCCGCGCTCCCCACGCTCACTATCTTGATGGACGGCGTCGAGGCCGAGCCTCCGCAGCCGAAGGAAGCGACGGCGAGACCGGCAAGGACGAAGGAAGCAATGCGCATGAGGGCTCCTGGGCACGTCGACGACGGGGGTCGTGCGACCTGCCGAGCCTGGCTACGACGTGCGACGACGAGCCGGGAAGTCTCTCCTTTGGAAACACGGGTTGCCCTGCGGGCAACGGTCAGCCCTTCGTGTTGCGTCCTTCTGCCTGCAACGCGAACACGAGCAGCGAGCGGGACGTCACGCCATAGGGCGCGCCCGTCTTGAACGTGCCCTTGGCGTCGTTGTCCTCGATGTTCGTGTCGACGAGCAGCGTCCACGTGTTGCCGCCGACGGCCTCGGGCAGCGTGAGCTCCACGAGATCGGTGTGGTCGTTGACGACGATGAGGAGCGTTGCTTCCTTGCCCGCGCGCCGGATCCCGCTCGTCTGCGCGCGACCGTCGAGCAGCATGCCGAAGCAGCGCATGCCGGAGTCCGCCCACTGGCGGTCCTCCATCTCCTTGCCGTTCGCGTTGATCCACGTCACGTCCTTGACGCCCAGCTCCTCGACGAAGACACCGTCGAGGAAGCGGTCGCGCCGCAGGATGGGGAACCTGTGACGCATGGAGATGAGCGTCCGTACGAACTGCACGAGGTGGCGGCCCTTGTCCTTCAGCTCCCAGTTGAACCAGCAGAGCTCGGAGTCCTGACAGTAGGCGTTGTTGTTGCCGTGCTGCGTGCGACCGAACTCGTCGCCGCCGAGCAGCGTCGGGGTGCCCTGCGAGAGCAACAGCGTCGCGAGCATGTTGCGGATCTGGCGGTTCCGAAGCGCGTTGATGCCGGGATCGTCGGTGGGGCCCTCCGTTCCGCAGTTCCACGAGCGGTTGTTCGAGCTGCCGTCGCTGTTGTTGTCGCCGTTCGCCTCGTTGTGCTTGTCGTTGTACGTGACCGAGTCGTTGAGCGTGAAGCCGTCGTGCGCCGTGACGAAGTTGATGGAGGCCCACGGGCGCCGGCCCTGGTGGTTGAACGTCTCCGCGCTCGCGCACAGCTTGCTCACCAGCGCCGACGCGCTCGCCTCGCCGCGCCAGAAGTCGCGCACGTCGTCGCGGAACCGGTCGTTCCACTCTGCCCAGCCCGGGGGAAAGTGGCCGACCTGGTAGCCTCCGGGGCCGCAGTCCCACGGCTCCGCGATGAGCTTCACCGTGGCGAGCACGGGGTCCTGCGAGCAGGCCTTGAGGAAGCCGCTCTGGTTGTCGAATCCGTCGGGCTCGCGCGCGAGGATGGTGCCGAGGTCGAAGCGGAACCCGTCGATGTGCATCTGCTGCGTCCAGTAGCGAAGGCTGTCGGTGACGAGCTGGATGACACGCGGGTGGCTGAGATTGAGCGTGTTACCCGTGCCCGTGTCGTTGATGTAGTAGCGCTTCTGGTCGGGGAGCAGCCGGTAGTAGCTGGCGTTGTCGATGCCCTTGAACGAGAGCGTGGGCCCCAGCTCGTTGCCCTCTGCCGTGTGATTGTAGACGACGTCGAGGATCACCTCGAGGCCGGCGGCGTGGATGGACGACACCATCTCCTTGAACTCTCGCAGGCTCTCCGCGGGTTGTGCCGCGTACGGCGCATACGGCGCGAAGAAGCCGATGGAGTTGTAGCCCCAGTAGTTGCGCAGGCCCTTCTCGACGAGGTGAGAATCCTGCACGAACGAATGAATGGGCAGGAGCTCGACGGCCGTGACGCCGAGGTCCTTCAGGTAGGCGAGCGGCGCCGCGGTGCCGAAGCCCGCGTACGTCCCGCGCAGCGCTTCTGGCACCTCGGGGTGCAGCTTGGTGAAGCCCTTGACGTGCACCTCGTAGATCACGGTGTCGTCCCAGGGACGAGAGATGCGGTCGGCGTGGCCCTTCCAGTCGAAGTCGGGATCGACGACCACGCACTTCGGCATGAACGGTGCGCTGTCCCTCTCGTCGAACGTGAGGTCGTCACCCGACTCCATCACGTACCCGAAGAGCGCGGGGTCGTGCCGAAGCTCGCCCACGTACGCGCACGCGTACGGATCGAGCAGCAGCTTGTTCGGGTTGAAGCGATGGCCGCTCCCGGGCTCGTACGGGCCGTGGACGCGCAGCCCGTAGATGGTGCCCGAGCAAAGGTCCGGGACGTAGCCGTGCCAGCACTGGTTCGTGTACTCCGGCAGCGTGATGCGCTCGATCTCGTCCCTGCCATCGGCGTCGAAGATGCAGACCTCTACCTTGGTGGCGTGGGCGGAGAAGATGGCGAAGTTGACGCCTTTGCCATCCCACGATGCGCCGCGGGGGAACGAGCGTCCTTCCTGGAGATTCGTACGGGTGCTGTCGTTCATGGGTGGTGCCTCTTCGCGCTGCGGAGGTCCGAGGTCGAGAGCGTTTGATGTCGATCGGCCTGCCACCGGTACACCTGGCGTTCCGAGGGTCTT
>JAYTLP010000064.1:0-6541 GCA_043729375.1 Myxococcales bacterium | reverse complement strand
TGGGCCTTGATGACGACCTTCTCGATGTCGGCCGCCCCGCGCAGGTAGCCGCGACCGCGCACCACGAACTCCCCCTCGCCGCGCGTGAGGAAGCCGCCGGAGGTCGCTCCGTTCGAGCTCGAGACCGCGTCGATGAGGGCCTTCAGCGACAGGCCGCTCGCGCGCAGCTTCAGCGGATCGGCGAGGACGTGCCACTCCTTCTGGAAGCCACCGAACGAGACGACATCGGCGACACCGGCGACGCGCATGAGGTGTCGCTCGAGGACCCAGTCTTGCCAGCCGCGCAGCTCCGACGGGGAGTGGTGATCACTCTCGAGCGTGTACTGGTAGACCTGCCCGACGGGCGTGTCGTTGGGGCCGAGCGTGGGGGTCACGCCATCGGGCACCTCGGCGGCGGGCAGGCGCTCTGCCACCTGCTGCCGCGCGAAGTAGATGTCCACGTCGTCCTCGAACGTGAGCACGACCTGCGAGAGCCCGAACGACGTGATGGAGCGCTGGACGAGCACACGCGGTACCCCGACGAGCGCGCGCTCCACCGCGATGGTCACCTGCTTCTCGACCTCCTCGGCGGCCTGTCCCGGATAGAGGCTGATGACCATGACCTGCACGTTGGTCACGTCGGGGAAGGCTTCGATCTTCAGCTTCTGCAGCGTGAGGACGCCGAAGACGACAAACACTGCGGCCATCACGAGGGTGGCCACGCGCTTGTGAACGGCGAGGTCGATCAGCTTCTCGAGCATGGATGCGGAGACTCTATCAGTTGACGGGCTCCGAGCCGCCCGCATTCAAACGTGCCGGAGAGGCTCCGTGGCGACGAGGAATACCGCGCGGCAAAGTGTCGCGCGACTCCTGTGTGCGCGCGGCGAAATGTTACGGCGTCGCGGGCTTGTCCGGGCCGAACACCGTGACCGGCAGGTCCTCTTCGGCGCGGTGGTGCTTCTTCGGCGCGGCGAGGTCGGGCGCGGCCTGCACCAGTGCAAGGTCGGGCAGCTGGCGGTCTGGCGCGCGCGCGATCGCGAGGTCCGCTGCGGGCGCAACGGCGAGGTCCGGGGCCGCGACGACCACGGGCGCAGCGTCGAATCGAGCGAGGGCAAACAGCGCACCGCCGATCACGACGACGAACGCGCCGAGCCAGAGCCCCGAGCGATCGGGCGGACGCGTGGACTTCGGGTGGATGCCGGTGAGCAGCGCCGCGTCGAGGCGCATCGGGGCCGTCGACGAGGGCGGCAGCGCGAAGGGACGCACGGGCGTTCGCGCCGGCGGCAGCGCGTCGTCCTCGTCGCTGTCCATGCGTGGCGCCCTGAAGGCTGCGCGCGGCGTCCGCGGCCACTGACCGTGCTCGCCCTCGGCAGCGCCGATGGCGTCGAGCGCGGCCGTGACGTCGTCGGTGTCGGCCGGACGGTCGTCAGGCTTCTTCTCGAGGAGCCCCAGGATCAATGTCTCGAGGGCCTCCGGGACGAGTGGGTTCACCGACCGTGGAGGCGGCGGCGCATCGCGCAGGTGACGGAGCACCACCTGCATTCCGTTCGGCGCGTCGAACGGGACGACGCCGGTGGCGAGGCGGTAGAGCACGACGCCGAGCGCGTACAGATCGGTTCGGGTGTCGATGGCCTCGCCCGCTGCCTGCTCCGGCGCCATGTAGTGCGGCGTGCCGAACACCTGCTGCGCGCGCGTGAGCTGCGAGCTCTCGTCGGTGGGGTGGATGAGCTTGGCAATACCGAAGTCGAGGATCTTCACCAGGTCGGCGACGCGGCCTCGATCTGTGACCAGCAGGTTGGCCGGCTTCAGATCGCGGTGCACGATGCCATTCGCATGGGCTTCGCCGAGGCCCGCCGCGATCTGCCGGCCGAGGTGCACGACGCGTCCCACGGGGAGCGCACCCTGCGCTTCGACGATGGTCTCGAGCGAGATGCCGTCGACGTGCTCCATGACGAGGTAGGGCGTGCCCTCCTCGGTCTCGCCGACCATATGGACCGTGACGATGTTGGGATGCGCAATCTTCGCGATGGCGCGCGCCTCGCGCCGGAAGCGCTTCACGATGTCGGCGTCGCGCGCGAGCTCGTGGTGGAGGATCTTCACCGCGACGATGCGATCCATGGAGCGCTGGTACGCGCGCCACACCGTGCCCGTCGCACCGCGGCCCGCGAGCTCCCGCAGCTCGAACTGGCCGTAGAGCACTCGCCCGACGTTGCGCGCGATGCTCGTGTCCGACGATGCCATGGTCGGTGCGCCGTCCACCGGACAGAAGCGGACGCCGTCGTCGTAGGTGCGATTACAGCGCGGACACGTGTTCAAGGGACGGCCGGTGTAGCACGCCTCAGGCGACGAGACTTCGGCGGCGCGTCCACAGGAAGATGGCCTGCACGATCGAGGCGGTGGGCACCGCGATGAGCGCGCCGATGATGCCGCCCGTCTCCTCGCCCACGAGGAGCGCGAATACGACGATGACCGGGTGCATCTTCGCGGCGCCACCGATGATGCGCGGGTTGAAGAGGTTGGCCTCGAGGAAGTGGATCCCGACGATCCACAGCAACACGCCGACCCCCGTCGAAACGGACACGCCGTCCTGCCCCGACGCCAGGGCCGTGGCGACGATCGGCACGGAGGAGAGGATGGAGCCGAACACGGGAATGAAGCTCATCACCGCCGCGATGATGCCGAGGAGCAGCGCGTACTTCACGCGAAACAGAACGAGCCCAGCCGTCGTGAGCAGGCCGTTGACGGCGCAGATGAGAAGCTGGCCTCGCACGACCCCGGCGAGCCCGCGATCGATCTCGGTGGCGAGCTCATCGAACTCCGCGCGGCGGTTCACCGTCACGAGCGAGCGGAAGAACGCAAGAACGCGCTCGGCGTCGATGAGCAGGTAGGCCGCTACCATGAACGTGAGCACGAACCACGCGAAGGTACGCACCAGGCCGCGCAGGAAGCGCTGTCCGACGGAGACAACCCCGCGCATCTCGGTCTCCGTGGAGCGGGTCATCTGCGCGAGCAGGTCGGAGATGCGGCCCTTCGGCTCGTCGCTGTCGTCGCGCGGCGCGATGATGTAGCGGCCCTTGCCGACGGGATCGATCTCGAGCTCGAGCTCGTCGAGGTTGATCTCGAACTGGCCGGGCCGCTTCTGCGTCACGAGGATCCGGCGCGAGTTGGGCGGCTGCTCGACGCGCACCGAGTCGAACCGCTGCTCGAGCCACGCGTCGGCCTGCGGCACGTACTCTGTGCGGACCTTCTGCATGAAGCGCGGCGCCTCGCGGAACAGGCGCGCGAAGTCGGTGGAGACGCGCGGAAGCAGCGTGAGCAGGAAGACTGCGGTGCTCGCGGCGATGGTGACGTAGACGAACAGCACGCCTACCCAGCGCGGGACACGGCTGCGCCCGATGCGCAGCTCCGAGATGGCGCGTACCCACGGCGCGAGGAGGTACGCGACGAGCACGCCGAGCACGAACGGCATCACCACGGTGCGGAACATCACCAGCACCGCGAGGATGAAGATCGGCAACGCGTACGTGAATACTCGTCGCCGCATGCTGGGCGCAGTCGATGTGGACAGCGTGGGCACGAGCTCGGAGGGCGGCAGGTGCGTGCCGGTAGACGGCGGGTACGACGGCCTGGTCGACGCGGTGGAGCTGCCCGGCGCGGAAGGTGGAACGCTCGCGTCGGGGGGCTGGCTCATCGCGGGCCCTTCCTTATAGCGCGGAGTGCCGCGCCCGCCCAGGCGGCGAGCGCGGCGCCCTGCCCGCTTCGCCTACGAGAGGCCCTTCAGCTTGTTGCGGAAGACGTCGCCGAGGGTCGCCGACGGCGTGGGATTCCCGGCGTAGCTCTGGGCCTCGGCGACCTCTGCGGACCGCGTGGCCTGCTTCATCGACAGGCCGATCTTGCGCTCCGACTGGTCGATGGAGATGATCTCGACGCTGACGTCCTGGCCGGGCTTCAGCAGCTCGCGCGGATCCTCGACACGAGCGTCGGAGATCTCGGAGACGTGGATGAGGCCCTCGATGCCCTTTGCAATCTCGACGAAGGCGCCGAAGTCGAGGACCTTGGTGACCTTCGCGGCGACCACCTTCCCGACGGGAAAGTCGAACGCCAGGCGGTCCCACGGATCGGAGGCGAGCTGCTTGATGCCGAGCGAGATCTTCGGCTTGTCGCCTTCCGTGGTGTCGATGGCGAGGACCACGGCCTCGACGTCGTCGCCCTTCTGAAACAGCTCGGACGGGTGCTTGACGCGCACGGTCCAGCTCATGTCCGAGACGTGCACGAGCCCGTCGATGCCGTCCTCGATCTCGACGAACACGCCGAAGTCGGCGAGGTTGCGCACCTTGCCGCGCACGACCGTGCCCGGCGGGTACTTCGTGGTGAGCTCGCCGAACGGGTTGTCGTCGAGCTGCTTCATGCCGAGCGAGATGCGGTTCTGCTTCGGATCGATCTCGAGGACGACGGCCTCGACGGCGTCACCGACCGCGACCATCTTGCTCGGGTGCTTCACGCGGCGGGTCCACGACATCTCGGACACGTGTACCAGGCCCTCGATACCCTGCTCGAGCTCGATGAACGCACCGTAGTCCTTCAGGCTGACCACCTTGCCCTTCACGACGGTGCCCGGCGTGTACCGCCCGGCCGCGCTGGTCCACGGGTCGTCACTGATCTGCTTGAGGCCGAGGCTGACGCGCTCCGTGTCGGTGTTGAACTTGAGGACCTTCACGCGGACCGGGTCGCCGACCTGGAACATCTCGGACGGGTGGTTGATGCGGCCCCAGCTCATGTCGGTGATGTGCAAGAGGCCGTCGATGCCGCCGAGGTCGACGAAGGCGCCGTACTCGGTGAGGTTCTTGACGATGCCGTCGACGACCTCGCCTTCCTTCAGCCTGTCGAGCGTGACGCCCTTTTGCTCCGAGCGCTCCTGCTCCAGCAGGACGCGACGGGAGAGCACGATGTTGCCGCGCTGCTTGTTGAACTTGATGACCTTGAACTGAAAGCTCTTGCCCACGAAAACGTCGAGGTTGCGCACCGGCCGCAGGTCGATCTGGCTGCCGGGCAGGAATGCCGTCACGCCGCCGCGGATGGTGACCTCGAGGCCCCCCTTCACGCGCTGTGCGATGACGCCCTCCACGAGCTCCTCGCGCTCGCAGGTGGCGGAGATCTCCTCCCACACCTTCAACCGGTCCGCCTTCTCCTTCGACAGGACGCACAGCCCGTTCTCGTTCTCGCGGGTCTCGAGATAGACCTCGATCTCGTCGCCCTCCTTGATCACGAGCGAGCCGTCGCCCGTCGGTGAGAGAAACTCCGCGACCGGCACCTGCCCCTCGGACTTGTAGCCGATGTCGACGACGACGAAGTCCTTCGCGATCGAGATGACGCGTCCGCGAACGACGACGCCTTCCTTGATCGAGTCCTTCTTGAGGCTCTCCTCGAACATGGCCGCGAAGTCGTCCTCGGCGCCCACGTGAGAAGAGTCGGTGTCCAGATCGGTCATGCGCTTGGGTTGCTCCTCGTGTCGTCGTCGACGGCGGGCCGCCGAAAACAGGTCCGGAAGGTAGTCGCCGGTCCGGGGAGCGTCAAGCGCAGGGCGCCGACGCGCGGGTGCCCTACAGCCCGAGGCGCTGGCGGGCGCGCTGCTCCATGGTCGCGATCACCTGGTCGAGCGGCAGGTCGCTGGTGTCGACTAGCTCGGCGTCGTCCGCGCGCCGCAGCGGTGAGACCTCGCGCTCCTCGTCGCGACGGTCGCGCTCGACCATCTCGGAAAGCGTGGCGCCTAGCTCGACCTTCGCGCCGCGCGCGACGAGCTCGTCGTAGCGCCGCTGCGCCCTGATCTCGGGGCGCGCGGTGAGGAAGAACTTCATTGGTGCTTCCGGGAGCACCACCGTGCCGATGTCGCGGCCTTCGACGACCACGCGGCCGAGCTGCGCAAGCCTCCGCTGGATGCCGAGCAACGCCGCCCGGACCTCCGGAAACGCGCTCACCGAGGACGCGGCCAGCGACACCGAAGGCTCGCGGATATAGGCGCTCACGTCGACGCCACGGCAATATACGCGCGTGCCCTCGAACGTGATCGGAAGCTGCTCCGCGAGGCCGCCGAGGACCGCGCCATCGGTGAGCGAGAGCCCATCGCGGGCGGCCGTCCACGCGAGCGTGCGGTAGATGGCGCCCGTGTCGAGCAGCGAGAAGCCGAGGCGCTCGGCCAGCATGCGTGCGACGGTCGATTTCCCGGCGCCGGCTGGACCGTCGATCGCAACCACCGATGCCACTCCGAGAGGCAACGAGGGTGCGCCCGCTGTATTTGCGTCCGGCATGGCGAGCGAACCTACGTGCGCGTGCGCCGTCGTGTCAAACGCGCCGTGTGGTAATGTGGCCGACGGCATGACGGAGATGGTCCCGACGCGCGAGCGCTTCCTGCAGGTCGCGCTTCTTGGCGGTGGTCTGACCCTGCTTTCCGGCGTGACCGTGTTCGGTCCGCGGGAGACCGCGCTGCCGTTCGGCGCCTCACCTCAGGTCGCGCTCGTGCTGCTGCCGCTCGTTCCGCTGCTGGGCTCGCTCGCGCGGCTCGACA
>JAYTLP010000063.1:0-3223 GCA_043729375.1 Myxococcales bacterium | reverse complement strand
GGGTGTCCACGGAAGCGGAGCAAGCCGCGCCCGGGACGTTCCTGGTATCCTGGCGATGAAGCGGACGCCGCTGCAGCGAGCAGGGGCAGTGGAGCGAGCTGAGCTGGTGCGGGTTCGGGATCTGGATGTGCCGTGGACGGTCGCTCGCCTGCGAGCCGGCGTGCGCAAGAAAACTTTTTCGGACCCGTTCTCCGGCTTGCACCCGCCTGTTTGCGCGGCGGCGCGCTACATCAGCCGCCCCAGCCCCGCCAGCTCGTCGTCGAGCGCTTCCTCGAGGTGACTCATCTGCACGACGCCCGGTCCGGTCGCCGCGCGGCTGGCCGCATTGAAGGCCGCTTTCTGGATGAAGCCGCCCGATAGCTCCGTGCGTGCGAGCTTGCCGAAGTCCACGTCGTCGGCGATGGGCGCGCGGGCGAGCGAGAGGCGCCAGATGCGGCTGCGGGCGTCGCGATCGGGCACGCCGAACTCGACGCACACGTGGAAGCGGCGGCGGAAGGCGCCGTCGATGGCGTGGTCGAGGTTGGTGGTCAGGAACCCGAGCCCGTTGTAGCGCTCGATGCGGTCGAGCAGGTACGCCACCTGTTGGTTGTGTGACAGCTCGCCGGAGCCCTTGGGGTCGGATCGCTTGGCGAACAGCGCATCGGCCTCGTCGAAGACCAGTGCGGCGCCCTCTGCTTCTGCGCCATCGAGGATCTCCGCGAGGTGCTTCTCGGTCTCGCCGATGTACTTGCTCACGACGCCGGCCACATTGACGCGGTAGAGCGGGACACCGGCAGCCTCGGCGATGACGCCGGCGGCTGCGGTTTTGCCGGTGCCGGACGGCCCGTAAAAGTAGCACAGCAGGCCGTCGCCGCGCAGGCGGCCTGCGAGCCCCCAATGCTCGAGCACGAGCGCGCGGGTGCTCCAGCGCGCGACAATCTCGCGGAGCCTGCCCGCGATATCGGGAGCCATGACGAGCGAGTCGAAGCCGCCTTGGACCGGGATGACCTTGTGGCTGAGGGGATGATTCACGACTGTGGTATCGGCAGCGGAGAGTCCGAAGTTGCGGTCCGCGCGACCGCAGATGCGCGAGCGGGCTTCTGCGACGCGCCGGCCGTCGAGGATCCAGGCCAAATCCTCTGATCCATGGCATGATAAACAGCCCATGAGAGCGCGGCTCCTTTATCGGGATGCCCAGGGTCGCGACAGCGGCGCAGACCTGGTCATCGACGGATCCTTCGTCGGACGCGCGCAGGAGTGCGTCGTGCGGACGGACGACGCCATGGTGTCGCGCCGCAACTGCCGCATCTGGCGCGAGGGCAAGATCTGGTGGGTCGAGGACCTGGTCAGCAGCAACGGCACGTTCGTGAACGACAAGCGCATCCAGAAGCGCGCGCTGCATCATGCGGACGTGATTCGCTGCGGCACGCTGCAGGCGCGCTTCGTCGAGCTCGACGACCTCCCCTCCGATCGCGTCGACGTGGACCCGTCGTTGATGGGCGACGTCGGAGAGCTCGCATCGGTGAAGGGCGAGCTAGAGAGCGTGCTCGCAGATCGCTCGGCGAAGGAGCAGAAGCTCTTCGAGCTCCAGCGCGAGCTCGATACGCTGCGCATCAGGGCGGAGACCGACACCTCCGAGCTGCAGCGCCTGCGGGCGGAGACCGTCGCCCAGCGGGAAAAAGTGGGCGAGCTCTCGCGCATCCGGCAGCTCAACGACGAGGAGCTGAACGCGCAGATCCGCGTCGGCGAGCAGCTCAGACGCGATCTGGAGTCGCTGAAGTCCAGTCACGGCGAGCTTCGCGGTCGTCACGACAAGACCGCCGGCGACCTGCAGGCACGCGACCGCCAGCTCGAGCGGTCGTTCGAGGACGTGCAGCGCACCAAGCAGACCCTCGACGAGGTTCGCGCACGACTCGGCGAGCTCGAGCGCACGAAGGACCAGGGATGGCGGGAGCTCAACAATCGCGCCGGCGAGCTGGACGGGCTCCGCGCGGTCATCTCGGAGCAGGAGCGCCTGCTCGAGGAGCGTCGCGTCGGGCTCATCGCGCTCGAGGCCTCGACGCACGACCTGCGTCAGGAGAAGGAGCGCCTGCTGCGCGAGGTCGTGGTGTCGCGCAACGAGCGGGACGAGGCAAAGGGGATGCTCTCGTCGCTGCGCAATCAGCTCGAGGGTCTGGACGAGGAGCACCGTCGGTTGCAGCGCAGCATCTCCGATGGCACGAGCGGATCCACCGACGAGCTCCTCAAGCTGGCCTCCGATCTGCGCGCCTCACGAGTGGCGCAAAAGACGCTCGAGGCAGAGCGCGATCGCCTCGCCGAGCGCACGGAGCGCGCCGAGCAGGCTCTTACCGCGATGGAGCAGAAGCTCGCCAGCCTCGACGTGGCTAGTACCCATGCACTCGAGGAACGTCAGCGCGCCATCTCGGCAAAGGAGCGCGCTGAGCAGCAGCTCGAGCGCGCAGAGCTGCAGCGCAAGGCGGCCGAGGACACGCGACGTGGCGTCGAAGCCACGGACGCGCGGCTGGTGTCGGAGGTCTCGACGCTGCGCGAGGAGCTCGACCGGGCGCGCGAGGAAGCAGCGACGCAGAAGGCCGCGCGAGCAAACGCCGAGGCGCAGCTCGCGGAGTGGTCCGTGCCGGGTCGCGATCATCCCGCGCTCGACCTGGGGAGCGACACCGTCACGGCGCCCATCTCGCTCGAGGAGGTGGATGGGCCCGACGAGCGCGTGCACCAGCTCGAGGAGGAGCTCGCCGAGCTCGGCACACAGCTCGCCCTGGCGCGCGCGGAGCTCGACGGCGGTGGCCCTGCGAATGCCGTCGTCGTGCAGCTGCGGTCGCGCGCGCAGGAGGCCTACAACGCGGTGAACGACGCGCTCTCGCAGCTCCGGACCAACATCCTGCTCGCCCGTCGTCTCGTCGGCGAGCTGGGCACCGAAGGCGAGACGGCGCAGTCGTTGCGCGCCGCCATCTCGGCGTCCATCGACAGCACCGAGGATGCAAAGGGCGTGCTGCGCGCGCTCCGCGAAGTCGTGGAAGCGTAGGAAGGTAGAAAGGTTTCACATGGCCATCGCAAGCGCTGCTGAAGTCGAAGATCTGATAAAGGCTCGCTACCCGCTCGTCTACCTCGTGTCGTCGGAGGAGGAGCGTGTCGAGAAGGCGCTGCGTGAGCTCGCGCTGCGTCGGGAGCGCAAGCTCGCGGCCTGGTCCATCACGCGCGGCTTCGTGCACCTGCACGGCGAGCACCG